>CAWVWK010000016.1:0-28578 GCA_963933725.1 uncultured Colwellia sp. | reverse complement strand
TGACTCATAGGGGCACTTGCCATTTTTCCCTTCTAGAACTTTTTGCATAAAATCTTCTGCTTGAGATTCAATATGCACTTGTGGGATTTGTTCGAATTACGAACTTAACCATGGCTGTTTATAAACTTTATCATAAAAGGCTTTCTTAATTGCAATTAAGCCCACCCTTCCACCTATATTTTCAAACGCTTGCTCTGTTGACATTAGAAGACTCCATCAGTTAAAGATCTACTAAATATAGACTATCAATTTACGAAAGTCTTTGTAACTAAGTGGCTCAACTGTGGCTATTTTGTCGGATAATATACAAATATGAGGCTTAAGAGGGAAAAGAAGACGTAAATCGAAGCAGTTACACTTTTAATATTTACCTCCTTTCGCTATGATAGTCACGGTACAAGCTTACTCTTTTTTATTATGACCTAAGGCCTTTTATGCACGTTATTTTCGAATATATTCCCCTGATAACTTTCTTTATTGTTAATAAGTTTTATGATATTTATTGGGCAACCGGCGCTTTAATTGTAACCTCGGGTTTTCAAATTTTGTATTATTTAGTTAAAAAAGAAAAAGTTCCTACACGTCATTGGGTTGTGTTAGGGGTGTTAGTTTTTTTTGGTGGATTAACAATATTTTTTCACAATGACGCTTTTATTAAGTGGAAGGTAACGGTTATAAATGAACTTTTTGCGCTTGTACTTTTAATTAGTCATTACGGCTTTAAAAATAACCTGATGAAAAAGCTATTGAAAAAAAATTTGCCAGAATTACCTAATAAAGTATGGGAGAAATTGAACTTAGCTTGGGCTTGTTTTTTCGCAGTTTGTGGACTTGTAAATTACTATGTTGCCTTTAACTTCGAACTTGAAACATGGGTTAATTTTAAAGTATTTGGATTAACTGGCCTTACTTTCGCTTTTACCATATTGTCGATGCTATCCTTGTATCGTTACTTTCCTCAAGACGAGGAAGAAACAAATGTGTGTGAAGACAAAATACAACAAGAAAGTGCAATGAAGCAACAAAACATCGTATCAGCTGCAAAAACATTAGATAGTAAAAATAATACCATTGTTAGCAGCAATGACATGTTGAACAAATAACACTCATAAGGAAAATCATGCTTTATCTTATTTATAGTGAAGATAACACTAATTCATTACAAAAAAGGTTATCTGTAAGAGAACACCATATTGCTAGATTAAAAGACCTACAAAATCAGGGCAGACTATTTGTCGCTGGACCTTGCCCTGCTATTGATAGCGAAGATCCAGGTGATGCGGGTTTCACAGGATCTTTAGTTATTGCTGAATTTGATTCTTTAATATTAGCCAAAAAGTGGGCAAATGAAGACCCTTATATCGAGGCAGGTGTTTATAAAAGTGTAACGGTTAAACCTTATAAAAAAGTATTACCGCAATAACTTTATCGAGTGCATTCAAGAGAGTCAAAAATAAATAAGTGTACTTTATTTAAGTGTGTAAATATTTATCAATTGCTCTGTCGTTATGAAGCTGATTGAAACTATAAAGCGCTGCCTTCAGTGCTTTAACTAGACAATTGTTGGGTTCTACCTGAGGCCTCCATATTCGCATCTGCTGAATAGATTTCCTTCTTAAATGAATTTTTCATTTATTTTTCATCTAATTCTTCTTTTTCAGTGAGCGCAACAACTGTTTCTTCGTCACTTAATAAGGTTGACAACCAAAGTGCTGATGGTGACTTTTCAGAAGCTATTTTTAAAATCATTGTTAAGGGTACACTGAGCAACATACCAACGGTACCAAGCAGCCATCCCCAAAATATTAACGATAAGAATACCACTAAAGTAGATAAGCCTAGCCCTTTGCCTAGATAGCGTGGTTCAATAACATTTCCCATCACCATATTAATACTTAAATAACCGAGCGCAATAAATCCGGCATCACCAAATCCTAACTGTAAAATAGCTAAAATGATGGCAGGAATAGCCGCGATAATTGAGCCAATGTTAGGGATATAATTAAATAAAAATGCTAGTACTCCCCATAATAAGAAAAAATCTAAGTTGAAAATCCACAACATAAACGAAACAATGCAACCCGTTAATATACTCACTAACGTTTTGATAGCAATATAGTTGTTAACTGAGGTGATAAAGCGATCAATTTGTTGCTGTCGCATTTCAGGATCATCGAGCGCAAGATGTAGCTTTAAATTGATAGATGAAGCTTCAAAAAGTATGAAAACTACAGTTAGTATAATTAAGAACATGTTAGCCATGATACCGCTAAAACTGCTTAATAGTTGAGCTGCAAAGGCCATTGCAGCGGCGGGATCTAAATAGGCGAGTAATACACTGTAGGACACATTAATATTATATTGATTAAGAAATGGACCTAGCCATTGAAACTGTTCATTAAGTTGCTCTCGATAGGTTGGAATGAGTTGAGAAAGTTCATTTAAAGAATTTCCTATTAAACCAGCAAGAAATAACACAACACTGGCGAAAACAGAAATAACAAAAATAACCGATATAGCTTTAGGGATTTTATATTCCGTAGCTTTACTGATTAGTGGGTTACACATTATTGCAATAAAGATGGACAATAAAAAAGGAACAATCACAGTTGAAGCTGCTTTAATACCAGCTAAAATGATCACTAGAGAAGCTAATACAATGAATAATTTAATACGACTATATTTTTCTAAACTCAATCCCATGACATATCCCTTTATGTGAAGAGTAACCATCTTAACAATTAAATTGTAAATGTGTATATAACTTTCATAAATTCATTATGTTAACTCAATAAAATTTCACCTTTAACAATGTTTATTCACTTTCTCGACACTTGAATGAATTATACCTGACAAGATAAGCTACTAAAGAAAGCAGTTCATCTAAGTTGATTTGAACTTATCTGAGCCTAATAAGCATCGCTCTGCTTTGATCATTTCAACTGAAATATTTTTATTCAACCCTGTCACAAGAAGCCCATTATGCCAATACATGGTTTTGACTAATACTTTGTCGTCACAAATTTGGATAAGCTTACCTTGCTCTAATTCTGATTTGATCTGTCATTCTAGCTTCTACCGTTTGTTTCACTACCCTAGCTTCTATCTCAGCTAAATTGTCTTCAACCTTAACGAAACCTAAAATAAAAACAATCATAGACACTACTATAGGACTAGTTATGCGGTTTATTGCATGGCGTTTATTTAAGTCAGCTTAATACGGTATAATCCTCATTATGCGGTTATTTATTTAATGGGTGATCTTTGGGTAATTGTTTAGCAATCCAAAGTGCTAGCTTATGACGCATATTAGGTTGGTCTTCTTGATCTGTTGCTAGCGGTTGAATTAACTTATCGTTGACCAACAATCGATATAAACTTTCTATTTTATCTTTTGCGGAGTTTGTAGCACTGAAACTATTATAACCACGGTTAATGGCATACTTCTCCCCTATTAATAAGGCTTTCTTTAATAAACCTGCTTCATGTTTTAATTTTTTCATTGTGGTCTCTTTTAAATTTTATAAGTGCGAATCAAAAAGCATTTTCTTTTAGAACACTACCTCGATTTAAAAACTAAAATCAAGATGTTTTGTAGACAAGTAAGTCTGTAATGTTTTTCTCATAAACTGTTATATATTTGATATCAAACCCAGTATGGCTTGACTGGATAGTACCGTCTCGGCCAATCAACAAGCTACTGGGCATCCCTTTTATTGCAAAGTGCTTTGCTATAGCACCTTTAGCGTCATATATTACTTCAAAATTAGCGGAGCTTTGTTGCAAAAACCGTAACGCTAATTCTTTATTCGCATCAAGATTCACGCTAATGATGACAAAACCTTGGTCAGCATATTTATGCTGGACACTATTCAACCAAGGAAAAGACTTCCGGCAAGGAACGCACCATGATGCCCAAAAATCAAGATAAACTACCTTTCCATGGTACTTTGACAATAACTGTTCTAGTTGTATTTTAGTCGAAGTCGGATCGGGTTGGGCTTTGAGATAATAAAAGCTTGAACCGAGAATTAAAAAAACTAAAATTAACTTTTTAATCATAAAAATTGATAATCTCTAAAGCTGAAATAAATTGCATGTTCGAACTCAAATAACACATACTAAACTTGAAAGTTAAATAACCTACATACAAAGTAATTTAAATTAAATAGACGACCAGGTCAAAGTTTGATTTAACGATACAAATAATAAACAACACAACAACCAAGTTAAGTTTCAAAAGCGTTATAATCAAATATATTCATTGATAACACTTTTACCTATTGATTTTTTATTAAAACCTGTCAAAGTGAGCTTTCCTAATACACAATCCTCCCAAGGTAAGCTATTCAGGACTACAATTCGTATTAACTAACTTAAAGGAGTAGCGCTTCAATGTGTTCGATCTTTGGTATTTTAGATATAAAAACAGGTGCTGACGCACTTCGTCCTCAAGCGATTGAATGTTCTCGCTTATTACGTCATCGTGGCCCAGATTGGTCTGGGGTTTATAGTAATGAAAATGCTATATTAGTTCATGAAAGACTTTCTATCGTCGATACAGAGCATGGTGCTCAACCACTATACAATAAAAATAAAACAAACATTCTTGCCGTTAATGGTGAAATATATAACCATAAAACACTAGCAAGTAAATTAAACGTCGATTATGAGTTTCAAACAGCATCTGATTGTGAAGTTATTTTACCGCTTTATGAAGAATTTGGTGTTAACTTTATTGATAAACTGCAAGGTATGTTCGCTTTCATTTTATACAACGAAACCGATAATACATACCTAATAGCACGTGATCATATAGGTATTATCCCGCTTTATAATGGTTTTGACAGCGAAGGAAACTTTTATGTCGCCTCTGAAATGAAAGCTTTAATGCCTTTATGTAAAACGGTATCAGAGTTCCCTCCCGGTCACATGTTGGATAGCCGCGTTGGTAAAATAGAACCATACTACAAACGTAACTGGCAACAATATAGCGCGATAAAAGACAATACAACCAGCAAAACAAAGATCAGAGAAGCACTTGAAGAGTCTGTGAAAAGTCACTTAATGACCGATGTACCTTACGGTGTATTATTGTCTGGTGGCCTCGACTCTTCTTTAATCTCAGCTATTACACAAAAATTTGCCGCAAGACGCATAGAAGAAAACGACTTAAGCGAAGCATGGTGGCCTAAGGTACATTCTTTTGCTTGTGGTTTAGAAGGTTCACCTGATCTCGTTGCTGCTAAAACCGTTGCTGACAGCATTGGCACAATTCACCATAGCGTTATTTTTACTGAGCAAGAGGGTATTGATGCGCTAAAAGAAGTTATATACCACCTTGAAACTTATGATGTAACAACTATACGTGCTTCAACACCTATGTATCTGATGGCAAGAAAAATTAAAGCCATGGGCATAAAAATGGTACTTTCTGGTGAAGGCGCAGATGAAATATTTGGTGGCTACTTATATTTCCATAAAGCACCTGATGCACAGGCATTTCACGAGGAGCTAAATCGTAAACTTGACCGCTTACATAAGTTTGATTGCTTAAGAGCAAACAAATCTATGTCTGCTTGGGGCATTGAAGCGCGAGTTCCGTTCCTTGATAAAAACTTTATGGATGTTGCAATGCGCATTAACCCTGAAGATAAAATGTGCGGCAATGGCAAAATGGAAAAAGCCATTTTACGTGCTTCTTTTGAGGGCTATTTACCAGAAGAAATCTTGTGGCGTCAAAAAGAGCAATTTTCAGACGGAGTCGGTTATTCATGGATTGATGGATTAAAAGCTTTTGTTGAAAGCCAAGTAACCGATCAACAATTAGAAAGTGCAGCGCATCGCTTCCCTATCAATACACCAGATAGTAAAGAAGGCTATTACTATCGTTGTATTTTTGAAGAGAAATATCCGCTTAGTTCAGCAGCGGACTGTGTCATTGGTGGGAAATCGGTTGCCTGCAGTACCGTTGAAGCATTAGCATGGGATGAAAGCTTTCAAAACAATGCTGATCCATCTGGCCGTGCCGTATTAAGCGTACATAACGAAAGTTACTAAGTTACAAATTCATTTTGTTTCACAGACAAAAAAAGAGGTTCTAACGAATCTCTTTTTTATTTCTTTATAACTAGTTTTACTTTAGTTAGAATTAACTTAAAGTAAAAGTTAAACCACTGTCTAGCCTTTGTAACCTTTAACTATATTTTTAACCAGTGGCGGTCCTTGATAAATAAAACCTGAGTACACTTGTACCAATGTTGCTCCCGCAGCTAATTTTTCATTGGCATCTTCACTTGAAGCAATCCCGCCTACACCGATAATAGGTAGCTTAGAATCTAATGCTTTACTTAATAATTTAATAACCTGGGTACTTTTATCTTTTACAGGTTGGCCACTTAAACCTCCTTGCTCTGCTCTGTGTTCGAGACCTTCAACCCCTTCCCGTGATAAGGTTGTGTTGGTTGCGATAACACCGTCCATTTCATTTTTTATTAAAGAGCTCGCAATAGAATTGACTTCTTCTTCATTGAGATCTGGCGCTATTTTTACAGCAATCGGAACATATTTATCATGCAATGCAGCAAGTACTTGTTGCTCTGTTTTAATGGCAGATAATAACTCATCTAATGCTTCGCCGTATTGTAATGTTCTTAATCCAGGGGTGTTTGGAGAAGATATATTAATCGTGATATAAGAAGCATAATCATACACCTTATGCATACAATGGATATAATCGTCTTTGGCATTTTCATCTGGCGTGTCTTTGTTTTTACCGATGTTAATACCTAATACACCTTTAAAGTGCGATTTTCTTACCTGCTCCACAAGATAGTCTACGCCTTTATTATTGAAACCCATTCGGTTAATAATCGCGTTAGCCTCAGGTAATCTAAATATTCTTGGCTTATCATTACCTGGTTGTGGACGAGGCGTTACAGTACCAATCTCAATAAAACCAAATCCCATAGCAGCAAATGCATTGATGCCTTCACCATTTTTATCTAAACCAGCAGCAAGTCCAACAGGGTTAGGGAATTCAATCCCCATGGCTTTTACTGGTTTATTAGGCACATATTGCTTATATAAAAGGTTTAATGGATTAGATCCCGTTGCTTTAAAGCCTGCGATAGTGGCCTCGTGAATAACTTCTGGATCAAATTTAAATAAAACTTTTTTAACGAGAGAGTAAAGCATATTGCTCCTATTGACTGTAAATTTTGCCTTGAGTACTGGTATCTGTCGACATTATGGTGTTTATACCAAAAAATATGGTGCTAAGACCAAAAAAAATCCCTTTATTCGTTCGAACAAAGAGATTTTAACATTGAAATTATCAAATGTAACTAAAACACGGTATTAAAGCACAAATAACCAGCAGATTTGATAAGTTAAACTATTCAACCAAGTTCAAGTTATTTAGCAATATCAAGAGCACGTTGACAATTTAGGCTTAGTAGCATTAATTCACGTAACGCGACAGAAAACTTAGCAAATTCATGAGTATGACCTGCTTTAAATTCAGCCAATATTTGCGACCATCTTCCTAGAGGAGATTTATTCGCTTCAATCCAACTATCAATCATTTCATCAATACATTCAATTTTGTTGCTATTATCACAGCGCAAAATAACTGAAGTGAGAGACCGCTGTTGCCAATCTAACTCTTCTCTAAAAGATGCTCTTGCAAGTGCTTGCCAATGATTCGACACTGGCTGATTAGTAATTTGACCTAAGAACCAATGCAACTCTAATTTACTGCCAAGTTTGTAATATAAACTCGCAACATGTATAACCTTTCTATCTTCTTGTTCGCAAATTTCCGCAATATCCATTGCTGAAAAAATAGTACTTAATTGTGCTATACGTGTTGTGATCTCTTTAGGTACCCCTTTCTTAAGGAGCTTTTCAGCATTAGCGTTTACTTGTTGAATGTCCTCTTCTGTCATAAATTTATTTAAGTTTTTAGACATTTCTTTAAAAGTAGCACTATACATATCAATTGATTGTTGAATGGTTTTATCTTTATTGTAATGTCTTAAGAACCATCTAGTTGCTCTTCTGACTGTGCGTCGATATTGATATAACATTTCTGTTTGTGTCAACGTTGGAATTTTATTATTTAAAACTTCAATTTTTTGCCACATATCTTCTAATTCAAAAACGGAACTTGCGAGTTGATAACAATTGGCAATTTCTGTAACTGATGCACCTGTTTCCTCTTGCATGCGGTGAACAAAATTAAAGCCCATATCGTTGCCAATTTTATTGGCAAGTTTGGTCGCTATAATTTCTGCACGTAATGGATGTTGCTGCATTTGTGCTTTAAACTTAGTTCTTAGTTGCTGTGGAAATGCAGAAAAGAGTAACTTATCGTAGTAAGCATTATCGGTGATTTCAGGGTGAACTAAATCTTCTTTAAGAACCATTTTGCTATAGGCAAGTAGCACTGATAGCTCAGGTCGTGTTAAGCCTAAACCTTGAGCTAACCTGTCATTAATTTCTTCATCATCAGGAATAAATTCTAGTGCTCTATCTAGCTTTCCAGAACGCTCCATTTCTTGAATAAAGCGTGACTGCTCTTTAAGTTGATTTGCACTCAACATTTCTGTAATAGAAAGTGAATGCGTTTGACGATAACAGTCTTCTATAACCAAGTCACCTACTTCATCGGTCATATCATAAAGCAACTGATTTCGCTGCTTCGTTGTTAAATCACCAGCTTTAACTAAGCCATTTAAGAGTATTTTAATATTTACTTCGTTATCAGAACAGTCAACACCACCTGCGTTGTCAATAGCGTCGGTATTAATACGACCACCATGCGCAGCAAACTCAATACGGCCTAATTGAGTTAAACCTAAGTTACCACCCTCGCCTATTATTTTCGCCCTAACCTGACTAGCGTTGACTCGTAAACTGTCATTAGCTCTGTCACCTACATCTAAGTGACTTTCTTTAGCTCCTTTGACGTAGGTACCAATTCCCCCGTTCCAAAGTAAATCTACTTTCATCATCAAAATAGCTTGGATAAGTTCATTAGGTGCCATAGATTGTTTAGCTGTACCGAGCATTTTCTTAATTTGTGGGGTAAGCTTAATTGACTTCACATTACGACTAAATATTGCTCCTCCCTCGGAAATAAGGTCTTTATTATAATCTTCCCAACTACAACCTGGTGTATTAAATAAACGCTCACGCTCTTTATAAGTTTGAGCGGAATTGGGAGTAGGATCAATAAATATATGCATGTGGTTAAACGCAGCTTGTAAGCATATATGTTTTGAAAGTAACATGCCATTACCAAAAACATCCCCAGCCATATCACCGATACCTATACAGGTGAAATCCGTTGATTGACAGTCAATGTCCATTTCTCTGAAATGCCGTTTGACAGATTCCCAAGCGCCTTTGGCGGTTATACCCATTGCTTTATGGTCGTAACCGACACTTCCACCTGAAGCAAATGCATCTCCTAGCCAAAAGTTATACTCTTCCGATATCGCATTGGCAATATCGGAGAAGGTTGCAGTACCTTTATCGGCTGCTACAACTAAATAAGCATCATCTTCATCAAGTCTGACAACATTTTCAGGTGGAATAACTTCACCATCAACAATATTATCAGTAATATCTAAAAGAGCGCGAATGAAAGTCCTATAACATGCTTTACCTTCTTCGAATATTTCAGCTCTATTACCATTAGGTAGTTGTTTACAAACAAAGCCACCTTTTGCGCCAACAGGAACAATGACAGTATTCTTAACTTGTTGCGCTTTTACTAAACCTAAAACTTCTGTTCTAAAATCTTCAGGTCTGTCAGACCAACGTAATCCGCCTCGAGCAACTTTACCACCACGTAAGTGAACACCCTCTACCTGTGGCGAATAAACAAATATTTCATATGCAGGAACAGGTTGTGGCACTTCACTGATTTGAGAAGGCAGTAGCTTAAATGAAATATAAGGTTTATCGTTTCCATTTTCATAAGTTTGGAAATAGTTTGTTCGAATAGTCGCTTCTATCATCTCAACAAAACGACGCACAATACGATCGTCATCTAGGTTAGAAACATCATCTAATTTAGCCTCGATTTGTTGCTGTAATATAGTTTGTGCTTTAAGTTTAGCAGCATGAGACATGGTGTTGGCCGGATCAAACTTAAGAATAAACAAATTGATAAGCAACTCGGCCATCTCTGGATAGCGTGCGAACGTATTCTCAATATAATTTTGGCTAAATCGACCACCTATTTGACGTTCATATTTTGCAAATGAACGAAGGATAGAAACAGAACGGCCTCTTAAGCCAGCACCTAAAACAAGTCGGTTAAAGCCATCATCTTCTAAATCACCATGCCAAACTTTACTAAATGCATCTTGGAACAAAGTGTTAACTGTGTAAATGTCGAATGCATTATCGCCCGTTAACAACATGGAAAAGTCTAAAATCCAGTAAGTTTCGCCATCGGATGATCTGATAGCATGAGGACTCTCACCAATAACACGTAAACCAAAGTTTTCTAACATGGGTAAAATATCAGAAAGATGGATAGGTTCACCTTTGTGGAAAAGTTTAAGCTTAACAAAACGGCTATCGGCTTTTTCTTCAACAGGTTGATAAAATAACATACCAAGATCATTTGTTTCAGATAGGCTTTCTAAATTAGCAATATCTACAATTGCAGAGCCAGGTAAAACATCATCTTTATAAGCTTGTGGAAAAGCAGCATACTTTTTAATTAATGACTTCGCCTTAGACTCACCAACACTTCCATTTAAAGCATTAACAAGCTTATCTTCCCAGTTTTTAGCGGCTTCGTTTAAATTTCGTTCTATTTCTTTCACATTAATGTCTGCTTTTGTCTCTTTTACTTTAACAAGGTAGTGGGTTCTTGCTTGTACAGACTCTGAAAAAAATGTCGTAAATTCAACTTCTTCTTTACTGCCAAACGTTTCTTGTAATAATTTCTGTGTTTCAATTCGCAGCTTGGTGTTGTATCTTTCGCGAGGAACATACACCATACAAGAATAAAAACGGTCAAAGGCGTCTCTTCTAATAAAAATGCCAGTATAGTCTCTTTCTTGCATCCTTAATATCCCCATCGCATTGTTTCGTAACTCGCTAACAGAGCTTTGTAAAACTTCATCACGAGGATAGGTTTCAAGTATATTAATTAAAGATTTAAAGTCGTGCGAACCTTGTGCAAACCCCGAAGAAGCACAAACAGACTTAACTTTTGTGCCCAAAAAAGGTAAATCTTGAACACTGTTGGTATAAAAGGCAGAGCCAAACAAACCAATAAACCTGTCTTCTCCTATAACTTTGCCTTTTTCATCAAAACGTTTTATACCAATATAATCAAGTTGAACAGGACGGTGAACTCGGGAGCTAGAATTTGTTTTAGTGAGTATAAGGTGATTAGAGCCCATGGATACTTCACGGCCCGACTCACTAAGTGATGATAAGTAGCGTTTTACGTCTGAATTTGAATTTTTCATCAAACCTAAACTTGATGAAACGTCTGCAATCAATTCAACATCACCTTTAACTGCTTCTACTTTGTATGATCGGTAACCCATTAGCGTGAAATTATTCTGCCCTAACCAAGAAAGAAAATTCACGGTATCATCTTTGTCTTGTTTTGTTCCGGGTAATGTTGACTTTTTGGTATCCGCTATCACACGATTTAAGCGCTTCAACATAGGTTGCCAGTCACTAACAGTTAAAGAGATATCTTCAACAACTGACAATAATTCATTTTTGATTGTTTCTAACTCTACCTTTGATGTCTGCCTATCTATCTCTATGAAAAAAACAGTATCAATAGATGTTGCTTTAAAACTATCTTCAACCGCTGGGGCTAACTGAATAATTTCATTATTTTTATTCTTTAACACCTTAAGAGGAGCATTAAGCATAAGATGTGGCGACAACCCTAGACGCTTAAGCGCAATTCTTATGGAATCAACTAAGAAAGGCATATCTTTAACAATCACTTCAATAATACTGTGATTTGATTTCCAGCCATGCAAGCTTACAGTAGGATTAAAAACGTGGATAATAGGTGTATCGTCTTTATGCTCATTTAAAGAGCTCCATAAGCTTAACGTTGCACCATAGGTGTCGCTTTCATTTCTATCATCCAGATCAGTAGAAGCGATATTGCTATAAAGTAAATTGGTAAATTGCTCTACTAACTTAACCGATGCAGGGGAGACTTTCTTTTGAATTAATTTGGCTACATTATTCAATAAAACTGAGGGTGAACCATTCACTAACGCCATGGGTATTCCTTGATATGTTCTAATCAATATTTAATTAAGGAGGTATGCCAATACTGCAAATTTTTTTTGCATAAAAAAATTATCTTTTGTTATGTTCATCTTGCATATAGGCAGAGTAAAAGCTTTGCTGAAAGCTTTTAAAGCATAGTACAATTTTAAATATTAATTTAGGCTATTGCGAGCATTATTTGCATTTATAATGAATTAATTGACTGATAAATCATTTATTTGAAGCTATAGTATTTTTTATAGTAAAATCAAGGACGAAATAGAGTTTTTACTTTATAAAATCACACCCTTTTAAGCTTTATGAGTACATATAAGATACAAATAAGTGACCAACGGAAACGACTAAAAAATAATTAAAAGTATTTCCACGGTGTTATATTGCTGTTTAATAATAAGACACAAAAATCTACAGGCTGATGTTTATAAATTAACATTAAAAGTGCACTAATCTACATTAATGAAGTCATTTTATCATTTTAGATAGCCACTCTATCCTAAGTACGAATAGACGATAAAAGCTATGGGCTTATTTTACAGAAAAAGGAGGAAATTAAGATAGGTTTATCGCTAGAGTCATTTATAGAAGTTAAGTGCTAAGTAGAATGAAATGAGCTCAACGATAAAAATGATGCACCTTTTAAAGGTTAAATAGACGATTAAAATTTGCTGATGAAAGCTCAGCAATTTCTTCCACCGATTGACCTCGAATGCTAGCAAGATGTTTTGCAACTTCGGTAACATAAGCTGGTTGATTTTCTTTTCCTCTATGGGGCACAGGTGCTAAATAAGGAGAATCTGTTTCAATCAGGAAACGATCATTAGGGATTCGTTTAGCAACATCTCTTAATTCTGATGCATTTTTAAATGTAACAATGCCAGAAAATGAAATATAAAAACCTAAGTCGAGTGCCTGCTTAGCCATGTCCCACGTTTCAGTAAAACAATGAAGAATACCGCCTACTTGGCTAGCCTGCTCATCACGTAATATTGCTAATGTGTCATCTTGTGCTGTACGTGTATGAATAATAAGTGGCTTATTAAGCAATTTGGCAACACTAACATGTTTAACAAATGAGTCTAACTGAAGCGCTTTAGTTTCAGGTGCATAATGGTAATCCAGACCTGTTTCACCTATAGCAATAACTCTATCATGTTGCGATAAAGTGAATAAACGCTCTTCCTCAATTGCATCTTCTTGATTTAATGGGTGAGCTCCACAAGAAAGTAATACATTAGGGTATTTTTTTGTTTTCTCTGCCATATTAGGGAAATCATCTAGTGTAACGCTTACACACAATAATTTATCAACTTTAGCCTCATTAGCCGCGCTAATCACATTATCTAGATTGTTATCATGAAGAGAAAGGTTAAGTCGGTCTAAATGACAGTGAGAATCAATAAACAAGAGAATCCTTAGCTAAGTTTAATTAACGTCTGTTCGAAAAAGTAAAATGAAATATATAACGAAAATAGTTATAAAGTGAATATGACAGCCAAGCTTACATCGTCAACGTTGGTTCACTTGAATTAGTTTTATGTGCCAAGCATTTTTCTATTTGAAAGCGTAATTTATCTGGGTCTTCTGTAAAAGCAATACCAATTCCTGGTGGTGTACCTAACTGTGTACCAACAGGCGTTAACCAACAAATAACACCTTTGACAATTGAAGGCTCTAAAGAGTCAGGTAAAGTAACGCTCAATTCTAGTTCTACATTTAAATCATAAACTCGTGGCGTTCTAATAAATAAACCGCCTCTCGCCAAGAAAGGCATATAGGCTAAATATAAGTCACGCTCTGTATTGTATTCTAAATTGATTGTTCCCACTTCACTCTCCTAGCTATTATCTTGTTTTCTCAGTACGACTATTTACTCAAAATAGAGCCTTTAAGTAAATGGCTTATTTCAATAATAAGCTTTTCTATCAAAAATTGTTGGTTTGCTTGGATATAGTTTTTAGTGAGTTTACTACGCCCAGTCACTTTTTTATATATCTCATTTAGCATTTCACTCTGTGGTAATGATTTAAGCTGAATATCTCTATTAACATAGGCGTCTTCATTGCATTGTGTTTGTCTTAACCGAGATAAATTAACAATGGTTTTTTCAAGCCATGCATAAGCATTTATATTCTCATTAAAATGAACGAGTAAATCATGTTCTACTCTTGCTGTTGCTAAAAACTTCAAAAGTGAAACTTTGAAATTTTCATATGCATCATATTGCATCTCATCACTTAATTCTGCCATGTGAGAAGAGTTAAGATAAGGGGTTTCATTTAAAGGGTCTGTTTCAAAAACATTCGTTTGGTTATGTTTACTCTGCATCGAGTGATGAGAAGCATAACCGCTCGCCAATGATGCGATTAAATTTTCTCCAACTAGCCCTTTTAGGTGAAGTACTCTACACCGACTAATAATAGTAGGTAAAAGTAAGTCTATTTCATGTGTAGTTAAAATAATAACGCTGTTTGATGATGGTTCTTCCAACGTTTTTAATAATGCGTTTGATGCTGGTTCTGTCATAACATGTGCATTATCAACTAAAACAGATTGAAACATGCCTAAATGCGCTTTCTTTTGTAAAAACTCATTTGCTAATCTCACTTCATCAACACCTAAGCTAAGCGTTTTCAGCTTTGGTAGAACGTTAAAGTGGTCTGGATAACTTCCACTTTGGTAGAGTTTACAATTTTTGCAGCCACCGCAAGCAGATAAAATACCCTCGGCATTATTTTCGGAGGGTGTTTTACACAATATAAGCTTTATCAACCAGGTAGATAAAATATTTTTACCTACCCCCTGCAGCCCTGAAAGTAAAATTGCATGTGGCAAAGTTTTATTTTTATATTGCTGTGCTAGTAACTTTTGATGCTCTTTAATCGCACTTTGCATAGTTTAATCCGTCATCAGGCATATGATAAGGTGATATTTAAATGATTTTTTTGAATAAGAAATTTATAGGGTTGTTTCGTTCTTTATAAATAAATTAAGCTTTGATTTAACTTCGTTATGAACTTCACTCATCGGTTGTTTGGCATTTATGGTCATAATTTTTTTATTTTTCTCAGCTAACTCTAGGTATTTAGTTCGAACTCTATTAAAAAAATCTAACTGCTCCAATTCAATACGATCAAGCTCCCCTCTGGCCTTTGCTCTTGCAAGCCCTGTCGTGGGGTCGATATCTAAATAAAGGGTTAAATCAGGTTCAAAGCCTTTTAAGGTGACTTGAGCAATAGAGTCCATGACTTTATCATCGAAACCGCGTCCCCCACCTTGATAAGCCCTTGAACTAAGATCGTGGCGATCCCCTATGACCCAAGTGCCCCTGTCAAGAGCAGGCATAATTTTATTAGCAAGTAATTGGCTTCGACTCGCATACATCAATAACAACTCTGTTTCTTCAGTTAGCTTTTCATTAAGGTCGACAGATTTAACCATATCGCGAAGGTTTTCAGCTAAAGGGGTTCCACCAGGCTCTCGTGTACAGATATATTCGATATTAAAGTGTTCGAGGGTTTTCTTCACAACATTGATAGCGGATGACTTTCCTGCCCCTTCCATGCCTTCGATAACAATAAACTTTCCTGTATTCATTTCTACTTCTCTTTAATAGTTCTTAGGGTGATGAGGCGATAACAAATGTTAATTCTTAGGTAATGCTAAATATGCTTTAACGGCACGATTATGTGCTTTTAGTGTTTTACTGAATATATGTTGGCCATTACCTTGACTTACAAAGTAGTAGTAATCAGTTTGTGCAGGGTTTAATGTCGATTTAATTGCACTTAAGCCTGCTAAAGCAATTGGTGTTGGTGGTAAACCATTAATACGATATGTATTGTATGGTGTTTTTTCACGCATATTCGCATAGGTAATATCACCTGTATAACGATCACCAAGTCCATAAATTATGGTTGGGTCTGTTTGCAAGCGCATCCTTTTCTTCAATCGATTAACAAAAACAGACGATATTAAAGGTTGCTCTGGAACATATCCTGTTTCTTTTTCGATGATCGAAGCCATAATCAGCGCTTCATAAGAGTTTTTATAAGGTAAACCTTTTGCACGCGTTTTCCATAACCGATTTAATTCTTTATTTAATTTGGCATTAGCCCGTCTTAATATATCTATATCAGTTGTTCCCGCTCTATATGCATATGTATCAGGAAAAATGAGGCCTTCAGGGTTATTCTCATCTAAATCTAACATCACTGATATTTGTTTAATAGTTTTACCTTGTAAGGTATGTTTAATTTTTTTATGTGAGGAAATAATTTCAATTGCCTCTTTAAAAGTAGAGCCTTCAATAAAAGTAATCGAAAACTGATGCTCCTGCCCATTCACCACTTTTTGAAGTACAGTGCGTAAATTAGATTGTGGCTCAATTTTATAAGTGCCTGCTTTGATAGAAACCTGATCAGGATATAACTTTCCATAACTCATAAGCCACAGTCGATTATCAAGCCAATTTAATTGTTCCATTTGTTTGGCAAACTTATGAAAACTCGTTGCAGGTTTTATTGTTAATAAGTAAGGGCTTTGGATGCTAATTTCTTTATCGAGTGTTTTATTCAAAAAATAATTAAAACCACTAAGCACAATAAGGACTAATACAATTAAAGACAAAACGAGTTTGATGAAAATTTTCAAAGTTCTATTCTTTTGAGGCTTACTTTGTGCTTCATGAATCATTAAATTTATCCTTAAAGGCCGATACTACATCCATTGAAAGCTTTTTATCTAGATAACTGTAAACAGGAATTATACCTGAGATGCTATTACAAACAAACATCGCTGAAGCGTTTTCTATGTCTTCAATAAATGTGTTTTTAACGCCTATACCGGCAATGGTATTTAAAATTTTCTGACGCATTAAGCCATTTACCCCACTATAGGTAACATCTGGTGTGAACCATGCTCCGTCGACATGATAAAAGAAATTTGAACTTGAAGACTCTATTACTTCATCATGAATGTTTAGAACTAAGATATCATCAAAAACATTTTTTGATAATTCTTCTTTGATCATGACTTGTTCTAACCTATTTAAATGCTTTAAACCTGACAGCATAGTGCTTAAACCAATTTTATTCTTACTTACTCCTAACGTTATCCCTGAACTCATTAAGGTCTCATAAGTTGGGGGGAAACTCGAAACCGTCACAATACAGGTAGGCTTTACGTCTTTAGAACGAGCATAACCTCTGTGAGACAAACCTGCAGTGATGATGACTTTAAGAACAGCCTTTTTATGCGGCAAACAAGCTTTTTCTATATAAGATATAAGCTCATTTCTCATTACTTTAGGGATACCTAATTGAGCACTGCCTTGTTCTAATCGTTCTAGGTGTGCTTTTAAATCAATCAATTCGCCTTGTTCAATCAAACCAGTCGTAAATAAGCCATCACCAAAAGCTAGGCCCCTATCATTAGCGGCAACATTCTGAGTCTCTATTCCATTTATTGAACAATATATCATGCGTCTTTATCTGTTTTGAGTACGTTACGATTTAAACTTACATTCTGCGAAGTAAGAAACAAAAAAACCTGAATACTTAATATCAAATTGAAGTTAAGTATTCAGGCTTACTCTATCAAATTCAAGCATTAAAAACGCTTATTTATATTTTTTTGAAGATTAATGACCCGTTTGTACCACCAAAACCAAATGAATTACACAACGTATATTCAAGATTAACAGCTCGAGCAGAGCCTGTAATATAATCTAAATCACAACCTTCGCCTGGGTTGTCTAAATTAATCGTAGGAGGGACGGCATTTTCTGTTAGAGCTTGTATGCTAAATATCGCTTCAATGGCGCCTGCCGCGCCTAATAAGTGACCTGTCATAGACTTAGTTGATCCCATCATGACCGAGCTCGCATTGCCCGCAAATATACTTTTTACAGCATTGGTTTCAGCAATATCACCAGCAGGTGTTGAGGTTCCGTGGGCGTTAATATAACCAATTTTATCAGTCCCAATCTTAGCATCATTTAATGCATTGGCCATAGCTCGAGCAGCACCAGCACCGTCAGCGGGTGGAGACGTCATATGGTAGGCATCACCACTCATACCAAAACCAACTAATTCAGCGTAAATTTTTGCGCCACGCGCTTTAGCATGTTCGTATTCTTCAACCATGATAACACCGGAGCCATCCCCCAAAACAAAGCCATCGCGGTCTTTATCCCAAGGACGCGATGCTGCTTGTGGATCATCGTTACGTCGAGAAAGTGCTCTTGCTGCACCAAAACCACCCATACCTAACCTAGTAGATCCTTTTTCAGCGCCACCTGCTAACATTGCATCAGCATCTCCATAGGCAACCATTCTAGCTGCATGGCCGATATTATGAACACCACTTGTACAAGCTGTTGTAATAGAGATGTTTGGTCCTTGTAAACCAAACATAATCGATAAATGGCCTGATATCATATTGATAATGGTAGAAGGTACGAAAAAAGGAGATAACTTTTTAGGATTGCCATTAGCTTTTATTAGCTTTTCATGGTTTTGCTCAATTAAACCCAATCCACCAATACCAGAACCAACAGCAACACCTACACGGGGTGCGTTTTCTTCTGTAATATCTAAACCTGAGTCATTTAAAGCTTGAACACCTGCAGCTATGCCATATTGGATGAATAAATCCATTTTTTTAGCTTCTTTTCGCTCCATGTAATTTGTAGGATCGAAGTTATTAATTAAACCTGCAAACTTTGTGGTGTAGTCTGATGTATCGAAATGGTCGATATTTTCAATTCCACTTTTGCCTAATAGTAAGTTCTGCCATGTTTCTTGCGCAGTATTACCTAAAGGGCTCAACATTCCTAAACCAGTGACTACAACACGCCTCATCTTATTACTCCATACGATATTCTGACCAAATACACCTAACAAAAATAGTAATAACGATCAGCTACTTGCTAATTTTAAACTGCTTATAAAGCGAAATGCTTTAAATAAAGTTTGTACTTAGTATTCTTACAATAGATAACCGAATCTAAATTAGATCATTACCATGATATTTAGTGGGTTTTAGGTATAAAAAAAGCGGTTACTTAAAATAAGTGGTCCGCTTTCTTGAAAAGAACAATTGTAAAAATTGTTCAATTATTTATTACTGGTTAGCATTTACATAATCAACAGCAGCTTGTACTGTCGTGATTTTTTCAGCTTCTTCATCAGGAATCTCAGTATCGAACTCTTCTTCAAGAGCCATTACTAATTCTACTGTATCAAGAGAGTCTGCACCTAAGTCATCTACAAATGATGAATCAATTTTTACTTCTTCTTCGCTAACACCTAATTGCTCGATAGTGATTTTGATAACGCGCTCTACGATTGTACTCATTTTAATTCCTTAACTAAATTATATGTCTTTTTCAAAATTTCGTGTAGTTTATTCGTCAAATGCTAACCTTGCAAGTACCAAAGGTCACTTTTTTATGTGGTCTAACCTCTTGATGTACTTGATTGATTACTAAGAATAGTCTACAAGACTTACCCAGTGGGGCTATACCATGTACATCCCACCATTTACATGAATTGTCTCACCTGTAATATATGCAGCACAATCTGATGCTAAAAATGCAACAGTGCTCGCAACTTCTTCAGGTTTTCCTAGTCGATTACTTGGAACTTGAGAGAAAATCCCCTCTTTTTGATCATCTGTTAATGTTTTTGTCATGTCCGTATCGATGAATCCTGGTGCGATGGTATTAACGGTTATGCCACGAGAAGCAATTTCACGGGCTAAAGACTTGGTAAACCCAAGTAACCCCGCTTTAGCGGTTGCATAGTTAACCTGCCCAGCATTACCCATAGTACCAACTACTGAGCCTATGTTAATAATACGCCCATGCTTCTTTTTCATCATAGGACGAATCGCAGCTTTGCTTACTTTGTAAATAGATGTCAGATTTGTATCAAGAATATCTTGCCACTCATCATCCTTCATTCTCATAAATAAGTTATCGCGAGTAATCCCTGCATTATTAACAAGAATGTCAACACTACCGAAATTACCTTTGATTATATCGAATAAATCGCTAATTGACTGACTATCAGTAACATTAAGGACTAAGCCCATACTTGCTACTTGCTCATTTTCTGATAAATACTCATTAATATTAACCGCACCACTTTCCGAGGTAGCAGTGCCAATAACAACGGCTCCTAGTGATTGTAATTGCATAGCAATAGCTTTACCAATACCACGACTTGCACCGGTAACTAAAGCGACTTTTCCTGTTAACGTAAACATAATAATCCTATTTTTATTAATTTATTTTCATCATTGATTGTTTATATAATGAATAAACATTTATTTACTCACCAACGCAAGTGCTTGCTCTAAACTTGCTTCATTATTTATAGAAACACTCTTTAGTGTTTTATCGATACGCTTATTTAGACCTTGTAGAACTTTTCCTGGACCTATTTCAACAACATGCTCTATACCATCATTTGACAGTTTAGATATTGTTTCACTCCAACGTACAGGCGAATACAACTGTTTTATGAGCGCTTCTTTAATAACATCCCCTGAAGATTCAATAGATACATCAACATTGTTTACTACCATAATTTTAGGCGTATTAAATACAATAGATTCTAAAGCCTTAGCAAGTTGAACAGCAGCATCTTTCATTAATGCACAGTGAGAAGGCACACTTACAGGTAAAGGTAGTACACGTTTAGCTCCTGCTTCTTTACACAGTTCTCCAGCACGTGAAACCCCACCTTTATGACCAGCAATAACAACCTGCCCAGGTGAATTAAAATTAACAGCAGAAACAATTTCACCTTGTTGTGCTTTTGCACAGCTATCAATAATAGTTTCATTGTCTAAACCGATAACAGCAGCCATGGCTCCAACACCTTCCGGTACGCAGCTTTGCATAAATTCGCCACGCTTTTCAACCAATGTCACAGCATCTGTTAAAGAAATAACATCAGCACAAACTAAAGCAGAATATTCACCTAAACTGTGTCCAGCTAATATACTTGGCATAACATCTGACTTGGTTTGCCATAGTCGCCACAAAGCTACGCTAGCAGTTAATAAAGCGGGTTGAGTAAAATTTGTTTGATTTAACTTTTCTGATGGACCTTGAGAAATAAGTTCCCATAAATTGTACCCTAAGGCACTTGATGCTTCGGCAAAAGTTGCTTGAACAACTTCATCCTCAGCAAAGTCACTTAACATAGCTACCGATTGAGAGCCTTGTCCTGGAAATACAAAAGCTAATGAATTATGCATAGTCTGTTACTCTTTCTTAATCAAAATGAATGGAACAAAGCAATAGACAACAGTGAAAAGATATAACTGACTAACGAATTTAATACCCCGAAAGAAAGTGTTTTTATTATTCTACTAAAATGTCATCTAGCTTTGATCTAAAGTGGTATTTATTTTTTCCGGTACTTGATGCTCAATTTCTTTAACTGCTTGTATTATTGCAGCAAAAAAAGCTTTTTCATTCGCATCACCGTGACTTTTTACCACAATGCCGCGCAATCCTATCAAACTTGCACCGTTATACTGGTCGGGGTTCAGTGTTTTAAACACTTTTTTTATACTTTTTTTCAATAAATGGCTTAATATTTGGATAAAAACATTCTCGTTGAAGACACGTTTAGACTTTGAGTAGACCATCCTTGCAACCCCTTCACAGGTTTTAAGGGCAACATTACCTACAAATCCATCACAAACGATCACATCTGCTTTATTAGAAAAGATTTCGTGTCCTTCTATAAAGCCAATATAATTAATATCTTCGTTTTCACTTAACTCAACTGATGCAAGTTTAATGTGGTCACTACCTTTCATGGACTCTGACCCCATATTTAAAAGTGCAATCCGAGGTTTTTCAATTTGCGCTGTCTGCTCAGCAAGTACTGAACCCATTACACCAAACTGATAAAGAACATGAGAATCACAAAACACATTTGCCCCTAGGTCAAGCATAAAAACTTGTTTATTCTCATCTCTAGTTGGTAAAGCTGAAATCAGTGCAGGACGTTCAACACCAGGAAGTGTTTTCAATGTTAAATGTGCCATGGTAAATAGTGCGCCTGTATTACCAGCACTAACACAAGCCTGAGCTTTATCACTTGCAACTAAATCAAGCATTTTACGCATAGAGGAGTTTTTTTTATTTCTCAACGCTGAAGATGGTTTTTCATCCATATCAACAACTTGTGTTGTATGGAGTAGTGATAATTGTGGGTGGTTTTCTAACTGTTCAGGGGAAATATTATAACGAGCTAATTCTGCCGTAATGTCAGATTCATTACCACAAAGAATTAACTTTAAGTTTGGCAAGGAATTTATTGCCATAATAGAGGATTTTATAGTTATATGGGGGCCTTTATCGCCCCCCATAACATCTAACGCTATGGTCAGATTATTCAAAGGTATTCCTTAGAAGAAAAGTATCACTTATTTAGCGATAACTTTAACACCTTTATAGAAACCATCAGCAGTCACGTGGTGACGACGATGTGTTTCGCCTGATACTGGATCTACAGATAAGTTTTCTGTAGTTAATGCATCATGTGAACGACGCATTCCACGTCTTGAACGAGATTTTTTACTTTTTTGAACTGCCATGAGTTACTCCTAGTTATTTTAAACGTTAAGTTATTTACTTAAGTTGTTTTAATACGTCAAATGGGTTAGGTTTTTCAAGCTCTTCTGGCAGCTCCCCCCAAACACTGTCAGCTTTTGCCGAGCAGTCTTTAAGTTTATGCCTTGGAATTAATGGCACCATGAGCATAAGCTCTTCCTCCACCAAATCACGCAAGTTGACTTCACCATTTTCATCTAATTCTACTACGTCATAATATGACGGTATTTCTTCAGCAGCTTCAGCATTTTTCGCAGGACTAAAAGTAAAAGATACTTCAAGCTTATACTCAAAAGGTTCTGTACACCGCTGACAAATTAATGCAACTAATGCCGATGCCGTACCAGACATTACTGTCAAACCACGTTCATCCACATCAAACTTAACATTAACCTGAACCTGCTCGCTTTTGCTTTCACATATAGCCAACAGTCTAGTCATTTCCGATAATTTGAACACACCATCACACACAAGTCTACGTTGAGCACTTTGGGTTGGACGAATTGTAATTGGAAGTTTAAGATTCTGCATAAGGCGCGCATGATAAAGCCCAAAAGGGCAAGTGTCAAAAGAAATTAATCATTTTTATCTAAATAGACAATATAATGGAAATTATAACACTAAAATAAGATAATATGGACATTATAACGCTTCAATTATTTATCAATTCACACAAAGGAATAAAAAATAATGAAAACCCTTGTTTTAGGATCCACTTCTGTATTTCGAAAAGCAATCCTAGAAAAACTTAATTTACCGTTTGTATGCGCAAAACCTAATACCGATGAATCCCCAATTGAGGGAGAATCACCTCAATCACTTGTTGAACGTCTTGCGATAGAGAAAGCAAAAGCCGTAGCGATTGAACATCAAAATGCCATTATTATTGGCTCTGATCAGGTGGCCGTTTGTGATGGAGATATTCTAGGGAAACCTCACCACTTTGATAACGCAGTAAAGCAATTAAGCCAATTCAGCGGTAAAAAAGTAACCTTTTATACCGGGCTTTGTGTTTTAAATAGCGAATCAAACAAATTAACTTCATTAGTAGAACCTTTTGAAGTTCATTTCAAGCCTTTATCTTTAGACGAGATCACTCACTACTTACATGCTGAAAAGCCTTATAATTGTGCAGGAAGTTTTAAAAGTGAAGCGTTAGGTATCTGTTTGTTTGAAAAGCTAAGTGGTGATGACCCAAATACTTTAATTGGTTTACCACTTATAAAGCTTGTTAGTTTATTAAAAAGACACGATATCGATGTATTAGCCGAACAAAGTAAAGCCTAAGCTGACTTTATAACTAAGCCAACAATATCGTTGATAGAAAATTGTTTAACGTGGTAGTTTAGAGAGTAATTTTTCTAAACTTGGTTCTAATGGCGCTTCAACCTTTAATCGCTGTTCTGTTTTAGGATGAGTGAACTCTATGCTTGCCGCGTGTAAAAATAGTCTTTTTAAACCTTTGGACTGCATATCTTCATCAAATTGCTCATGGCCATATTTAGAATCCATAGCAATGGAATGATTACTGGTTTGACAATGAACTCTTATTTGATGTGTTCTTCCGGTTACAGGAAATGCACGAACTAGGGTACAACCTCTATACCTTTCTAAAACACGAAAACGAGTCTCTGAGGGCTTACCATTAATGTTATCAACGACAACAACACGTTCTCCAGATTTCAAGTCATTTTTTTTAAGCGGACTTGTTACACGCGTTAGTTTATCTGGCCAATGCCCTTTCACTAATGCGTGATAAAATTTTTGCACCGTTTTGCTTCGCAGTTGCTCATGCAAATGGCGTAATGCTGAACGTTTCTTTGCAACCACAAGACAGCCCGAGGTATCTCTGTCTAAACGGTGTACTAATTCGAGCATCTTCGCATCTGGGCGTAATGATCTTAATGCTTCGATCAAACCAAAGCTTAAACCACTACCACCATGAACTGCCATACCTGAGGGTTTATTGATGACAATAAGTCGGTCATCTTCGAACAAAATTTGTTTCTCAAGTTCTGATACTATCTTCAAACCAGTAGAGACTTCCGCCGTTTTTTCAGAAATACGTATTGGGGCAACACGAACAATATCTTGTGCAAGTAATTTATAAACAGGTTTAATACGCTTTTTGTTGACACGAATTTCGCCTTTTCGCATTAAACGATACAAATGACTTTTGGGTACCCCTTTTAAGGTGCGGAGCAAGAAATTATCAATGCGTTGCCCTTCATCATCTGCATCAATTGTATAAAATCGAACTTTAGGCCTTTCTTCGTCATCTTTCAAATGTTCATTTTGTGGTTCAGCTTTCGTCATCTTCATTATTTCATCGTTATATTCACAATATAATGCAATTTTAACACATTCATTGCCTTTATTAGCAAATTAAACAGTAAATTTATTGGCTTATTGCTTTTTATAGTGGATAATATAGAAGTTGTTATAAGTAAAAGTTGTAATTTTTAATAAATAAAAAAATACATCTACATAAATTAGCAACTTAGAAGCTTTAAAGAGAGACGTAAGAGGTAAGCTGCGGCTACATCTTTATGCAATAAAAATTATTTTGCGTGCTTTTTTATTAAAAATGATAAATCGCAACTGTTTTACACGTTTGTTGTAATAATAATTTTTGACATACTGATGAACAGCCTGTTGTCACATTTAACGCAAATTTAAACACAACGAACCGCTACTTATGCGTTCTGTGATTTAAGTTATGTAACATGTTAAATAAAACATAAACGGTTTTATCGATAAATAGCTATCGAAATTAATTACCCAGCACCATAAAGCAATTTTAATAAATTATTTGTAAAGATAAACCTAAGCTTTCAAATCTAACATTTGATGTTTACTTTATAAATTTGCACAGCGCACAGCCTGAGCACATAAAGAACTAAGTAATTGTAATGCCGACTCACTTTCAAAGTAAAAGATGTTGGATGTTGCAAGAAGATAGAAATCAGACAATTATTAGCTTAACGTGGTGAAATGACACGTTAACTTGACAGCCGTGAGGTTGACAAACTGCTGGTATAAACCCAAAGATACTTTGTGTACAAAGCAATAGCGTGCTGTGACCAATGATGAGTCACAAAAAACTATGAAACGTATGTTAATCAACGCAACACAATCGGAAGAATTACGTGTTGCTCTTGTAGATGGTCAAAAGCTGTATGATTTAGATATCGAAAGCCCTGGCCACGAACAAAAAAAATCGAATATATATAAAGCTAAAATAACCCGCGTAGAACCCTCTTTAGAAGCTGCATTTGTAGATTATGGTGCAGACCGCCATGGCTTCTTACCTATGAAGGAAATTTCTCGAGAGTATTTTCCTAAAGGTTATACCTTTCAAGGCCGTCCAAGTATTAAAGACGTACTAACCGAAGGCCAAGAAGTTATTGTTCAAATAGACAAAGAAGAACGAGGACAAAAAGGCGCAGCCCTTACTACATTTATCAGTTTAGCTGGTAGTTATTTGGTTCTAATGCCTAATAACCCTCGTGCTGGTGGTATTTCACGTCGAATAGAAGGCGATGAGCGTACAGATTTAAAAACATCGTTGAGCAAATTGGACATGCCAAAAGGTATGGGCCTAATTGTTCGTACCGCCGGCGTTGGAAAAGATTACGATGAATTAGAATGGGATTTAAGTGTCCTTCTCCACCATTGGCAAGCCATCAGTGATGCAGCCAAAACCCGCCCTGCTCCGTTTTTAATACACCAAGAAACAAATCTTATCCTTCGTGCACTTCGTGATTACTTACGCCGTGATATCGGTGAAGTACTGATCGATAGACCAAAAACTTTCGAAAGTGTTAAAAAGCATATTGAAGTTGTCCGCCCTGACTTCTTAAACAAAATTAAACTTTATAATAGTGATGTACCGTTATTCACTCATTATCAAATTGAAAGCCAAATTGAAACGGCGTTTCAACGTGAAGTTCGACTACCTTCAGGTGGTTCAATAGTTATCGATCCTACAGAAGCAATGACTTCTGTTGATGTTAACTCTGCCCGAGCAACCAAGGGAAGTGATATCGAAGAAACAGCATTCAATACTAACCTTGAAGCAGCAGAAGAAGTAGCGAGACAGTTAAGACTTCGAGATTTAGGTGGCTTGGTTGTTATCGACTTTATCGACATGACCCCTGTAAGACATCAGCGTGAAGTTGAAAATAGAATGCGTGATGCAGTGCATCAAGATAGAGCAAGAATTCAACTCAGCAAAATATCTCGATTTGGTTTATTAGAGATGTCTAGACAGCGCCTTCGCCCATCAATCGGTGAAACCAGTCAAGGTGTTTGTCCTCGTTGTAACGGTACTGGCCAAGTACGTGGCGTTGAGTCATTGGCTTTATCTGTTCTTCGTTTAATGGAAGAAGAAGCAATTAAAGACAACACATTACAAGTACAAGCTCAAGTGCCTGTTCCTGTAGCGACGTATTTATTAAATGAAAAGCGTCGTTCTGTGATGCATGTTGAAAAGCATCATGATGTGCGTGTTTTAATCATTCCGAACCCTCATATGGATACGCCACAATATGAAGTTGTTCGCGTTAAAAAAGATGATACAGTCGTTGAAGCTAGTTACGAGGTTGATATTCAACAGGCAAAGCTAGAAGAAGCTAAAATGCCTAAGTTCGATAAAACCATTGCTAAGCGTGATGAACCTGTAATTCAATCAATTTCTGCACCGAAACGTCCTGCGCAAAATAAAGAAGCTAAAACAGCTGTAAAAGTAACTAAAAAATCAACCGGACTCTGGGGTTGGTTAAAAGGTTTATTTACGGCTGATGAAGAAACTGAAGAAGTTAAGCAAAACACAACGCCAACTGATCGTCCTAAGCGCTCTCATGACAACAGAAGAAATCAACGTCAAGGTCAACGTCGTAAAAACAGAAACGGTCGTAATGCACGTAACGGCGAAGTGACTGAAAGTTATTCACTAGATAATAAAAATAATCAGAAAACATCTTCAACAGAACGCCCTAAGCGCGATCAAAATGATGCTGATAAAAGAAATGCCCCTAAGCGTAATACGCGAAAGAATGAGCATGATAAAAAAGCTGTTAGTAAAGAAGAAAAAGTTACTGAGCGCCGTCAACGTAGGAACAAGAAGAAATCTGTTCGTATGTCACCTTCTACTGAAGTTAAAGCGAATCAAGTTGATACGAAAACTGAAGTAACTGCGGAGCGTAAGGCGGATAATCTAAAAGCGGTTGGTAAAACTAATGCTACTGTTAAACCACAAGCTGATATTGAAGTAAATGTACCCGTTGCTTCAGACTCTCAGACGGATGTTAAGTCTAAAGATGAACAACCTAAAAACAGACGTACTTCAAGACATCTTCGTAACAATGGTCAACGTAGACGAAAAGCGAGTAATAAGGAATCTGGGCAACAACAAATATTTGATGAAGCTGTTGCTAAAGAGAATATTAGCGCTGAACAATCTAATGCTAACCCTATAGAAGCACGTTATCCTGAAACTACGATTAACGCTGATGAGCAGGTTATAAAACCTGTTTCACAAAAGCCTGTGGTTGAAGCTCCTGCTACACAAGAGCCTATTGTTGAAACACCTGTTGCACAAGCGCCTATTGTTGAAACGCCTGTTGCACAAGCGCCTATTGTTG
>CAWVWK010000015.1:0-29351 GCA_963933725.1 uncultured Colwellia sp. | reverse complement strand
GTTTTATTTTTATTTTTTTGTGTTGGCATATCGATTGCTCAATATATACAGATGACCGAAAGGAGAAAAGTATGTATTCACAATTTTATTTAAACAAAAGCCTTCAATTTGATGAAAAAGCAAAAAATTTTCAAAAATGTATTCTTGGTGGTAACTGGCTTATGCTGGTATCTTTTTTGATTGTTACTTTATCTATTGTAATGACCTTTGGGGCAAACGAACATTTTTCAATAGCAATGCAAGTAGCTGGTCATATTGCCACTATTATTTTTGCCGGATTACTTAAGTTAGGCTATGTTTTACGATGTGTAGGTGTTCATGGTTTAGGCTATAAAGTCTTTTGAAAAGTTACGATATTAATAGCCCAATGAAAGGGCAAAGCCAGCTCCTTGTGCATCTTTCTCAACTTGCCAGGCAATAAGCTGATCATTTGTTGCTTCTCCATATGCGTAAGTTCGCGTTATATCTGAGTTATAGCCATTTAAAAGGCATCCAGTATCAATCAAGACCTAATCATTTTCTTTAAGTACTTGTGGTTTTTTCACACCATGTGGAAAAGAGGTAGCTAAACCAAATAAAACAATGCAAAAAGAGCAACCAGCAGCGCCAACACGTCTGTGAGCTTCATTAATAAACTCGGTTACCTCAACCGTTGTTATACCGGGGTGTAAGATACGTGCAGCAGCTTTATGAACTTCCAATGTCATATTGTTTGCTTGCTGTATTAAAGCAATCTCAGCTTTAGATTTTATTTGACGACAAGGAGCTGTAATGTTTACACCATTGATAAAATAAAACTTTTCAGCTACTTTTCGAAAACCGTCAAAGACAAAAAATGCAGCAGAATCATCGATTGCTATTTTTCCGCCTTTAAAGCCCAACCGATTAATTATGTCAGCGAGAAGTTGATAAGGCTTTGGACTTTTTTTATGCGATCTTGATATTCTTCTCTACTGATAGCTGTTGCCTTGTTAGTCATATCTTGCAGTTTATTTAATTCTATTTCGGGTGCAGAACCGCCAACAGCAATTGTGATTTTGAATACCTCATCGAGCGTGTTTTAAAAAATACCTTTAAAAAGTATATCTAAAAAAAATACCATTAAATTAATGGTAAACATCATAACAAAGGTTTTTATTCATAACCTCACCTAAACCTTGGTATATGGATAAAATCAGGCTACAATCCGCCATCAAAAAAATTTAGAAGCAGTAAGTATCAATGAATAAAAAGCATCGGGCTTTTTTAAAATGGGCAGGGGGGAAATACTCCTTAAGCGATGTAATTTCAAAAATGTTACCTAAGGGTGACTGTTTGATTGAGCCATTTGTTGGTGCCGGTTCGGTGTTTTTAAATACAGACTATAAAAAATATATCTTAAACGATATTAATAAAGATTTAATTAACCTTTATCAAATTCTAAAAGATACACCTGATGCATTTATTGAAGATGCAAAAAAGCTATTCACACCTGATAATAACGATGAATCTCGCTATTATCAATTACGTACAGAATTTAATGCTAGTGAGGATGAATACTTTAGATCGTTAGTTTTTTTGTATATGAATCGTTATGGCTATAACGGTTTATGTCGATATAATAAATCGGGAGGTTATAACGTCCCTTTTGGACGATATAAAAAACCATATTTTCCTGAAGCAGAGTTGAATTATTTTGCAGAAAAAGCAGAAAAAGCAACATTTACCTGTGAGGGCTATCGAGACACATTTGCACGAGCGACATCATCTAGCGTTATTTATTGCGACCCACCTTATGTTCCTTTAAGTAAAACAGCTAGCTTTACAAGTTATGCTGGCAATGGGTTTGGTTTAGATGAGCAAGCCGATCTTGCTAATGTTGCGGAGGAAGTGGTTTCTCAAAATTCCGTTCCAGTGCTAATTAGTAATCATGATACTATTTGGACTAGAAAAATATATCAACACGCAAAAAAAATCAAATCGATACAAGTTGCTAGAACGATAAGTCAAAAAGGAGGGGGAAGAACGAAGGTGGCTGAAATGCTAGCGCTATATAAGGCTTAGAAGAAAACATAAGGTTTAAAACAGAAAATCTGTCGGAACATTTATTAACTAGAAGGGATAACCATTGATACAACAGCTAATAAAGCGGCGATAAATATTCCAGTACATACTATCCCAGCGATAATAAAGTGGCTAATCTTCCCTTGAGTGAAGTCATCTTGCCTATTTTTATCACTTTGCACACCAATAAAGGCAGCACTAACTCCTTTAAGAGTAGAGTATAAGGTTTGCTTATTTTGTACTTTCTCATTTGCAGTTGTTAATGCCTTATTACTCACCTTAACCATTGCTCTTAAACATCTTGTTGAAAATGGTAATGCAACAACTCAATTAAACTTTGAAAATGAAAGTGTAGTGATGTATTTTCACTTGAAAATAAGTTAGACCAACTAGTTACTTTTGTTGTGTTTATTTTGTTACACGGATGTTGTACATGACTAATAGGAAGTTCGGTATTTTCTGTTAAGCATTTATTCAAGTTACTTGCCTGAAGTGACATATTACTTTCGTCCATGGTAATACTAAGCGTTAGGGCGAACATAACAGGAAATGCAGAAAGTGAGAGGAGATTCTTTTTAATTCTAAACTGTGTAATCACAATAAATTCCATTAATCACAATAAATTCCATAAAGTAAAAAGGGATAATTAACTATTATAGTTAATTATCCCTAGCTTGTCACAGTTTACTTTTTGTTCATTGCTGTTTCAAGTAACGTTAAACTGATTTTTGCTTAGAAAGATTTGGCAATACTAAAAACAAGTGACTCATCACCTTCGCCAGTTTCAAGGTCTAACTCTTTTGAATTAATAATTGCAGCAACACCAACATCAAAACCTGATACTGAAGTACCATAACCTAGTTCAAAATAATCACCTTCAAAATCTTGTCCCCATGTACCGTAAGTTGCATAGAAACCTTCGTATTCGCCCGTTACAGAGAGGAAGTCATAATCGCTATCAGAACCGCCTTCAACTTCATGAACACCTACACTATAAGCGACTGAAACAAAGCTAAATGAAGCGCCAAGATTAACTTCGTTATATGAAGTATCAAAGTCGCCAGTATATTGATATGAAGTAAAACCGGCACTTAAGCCAAAGCCATTATCAAATTCAAATCCGTAACTACCGTATAAATCTATTTCTAAACCATCGCTTACATCGGCAACCCAAGTACCAACTGAGAAATTTCCTAGTTCATAATCTAAGCCAGCAGATGCAGATGCAGTGTCAGTTTGTGCAACACCTCGGAAAAAGTATTGAGAAACCACTGCTACATTAGCAGATAAGCCTTCAACACCATTTAAACCAGATTCTTCTGCGAAAGCATTGGTTGAAATCGCAGAAGACAAAGTAAATAAAGAAGTTAATGCAATAGTAATTAATGTTTTTTTCATGATAGCCCTTATTGTTCAATTGTTATGAGTATAATTATTTTTCTATTCATAGCTTTGCAATCATGATGCCTAGTTAGAATAAGAACAAAAAGAAAGTTGCAATTGATTATAAATCAAATGCTTACTGTTTTTTTTGGGGGGTCTTGCTTTTGTGTTAAATAATACTAGTATTATTTTTGCACTATAAAAGTGCGTGAGTTATTTGGGTGACTTAAATAAGTGCATGTTTTTTATTCAAGTAATTAAATAGAGGATATATAGTAATAAAGAGATATGTGTGTCGATAGAGGTATCAAAAAACCTTTTATTAATTTAAATGATTTGCTCATGGCGAATATTGTTAATGCGATTAAATCACTGGGAGAATAATGTGAAACTCTCTATTATAAACCCAATGACATAGCAACTTGCCTCACTAAACAACAACTTTAGCAAGCAGTAGCAAGGACATAAAATAAAAAATTATTTAAAAGATCTTTCATCGTCTATCATTTATTACTGTTATCTCTGCTTGCACAGCAAGCCCAAGTGAGACTCTAGGCATAGAACCAGATATGAACCAAACGGCAGTAAACTCAAAAATAACAATAACCGATGACAATTTTTCTCATGTAGAAACAGCACATATATACCGTAATTGGATCGCTAAAGCTAAAGCTCCAGCAGGATAAATGAATTGCGATACGCTTTATGGGGTTGCAATTATTGATGTGGTTGATGGCAAAGTGACTTTTGATATACCGAAAACAAATAATTACTCTTCAGTCCAAGTTGTTATTGAAAACGGCCATGGTGAATAACTAATTGTTGAGGATGGTGTATTTACTTATACTTTCCCGAGTACACCTGCTGAGATAACAGATCTTACTCAGTGGAACCTAGGAAACGCTGCAGGTTGAGGGGGGAGCATCACCTGTTGTACTTGAAGGTACTGTATCTATTAATTCTTACTCTTGGCAAGTGAATGAAGATAAAACAGTGACTGTGTCATTCAACTGATGTGATGATGCGGTTAATAACATTGATACCAGCTTACGGAGAAGGCTTCATATAACTACAACTAGCCGCCACTATGGTGCAACACAAGCAGTGATTGATAGTAAGTTTGGTATTATTAAAGGGATTAAATAACTTTTTTAGGCTAGCTACTTATTTAAAATAGAGCACAGCCTCACAATAGGACTATTTACAACCTATACCTATCTCATTTAAAGCGGTATTAAATTTGCAACCTAGTTTTAATAACGATTCAATTAATGAAGCTAAATCTTTTATTGCTTTCAAGTCTTTTCTTAAATATCCTCCACCATTTGTGAACTTATAAAGCACTTTCAAAAAAACGTATGATTTCTTTTATAAAGCTACTTTTATAAAGCTACTTTCTCTAAATTTAAATGATATAATACTGAGAATTTCTGAGCCAATTTGGAATGAATATGTCGTCTTTTTTAATAGCACCGTCAATTTTATCAGCTGATTTTGCCCGTCTTGGTGATGATGTCGCGAAAGTATTATCTGCTGGAGCAGATGTTGTACATTTTGATGTAATGGATAATCATTTTGTGCCTAATTTAACGTTTGGGCCAATGATTTGTCAGTCATTAAGAGATTACGGTATTACTGCACCTATCGATGTTCACTTAATGGTGAAACCTGTTGATGCGCTTATTCCACAATTTGCGAAAGCTGGCGCAGACATTATCACCTTTCATCCTGAAGCCAGTGATCATATTGATCGCACTCTACAGCTTATTAAAGATCAAGGCTGTAAGGCAGGTTTAGTATTAAACCCAGCGACACCGCTACAATGTTTAGACTTTGTGATGGATAAGCTTGATGTTATTTTATTGATGTCAGTAAACCCTGGTTTTGGTGGGCAATCTTTTATTCCTTCTACACTAGATAAGTTGAAATTAGTTAAAGAGAAAATTCAACAAAGTGGTCGAGATATTCGCTTGCAAGTCGATGGCGGTGTAAAATCTGAAAATATCGCTGAAATTGCGGCAGCAGGCGCAGATATGTTTGTTGCTGGCTCTGCTATCTTTTCTAAAGATAACTATAAAACGGCCATTGATGAAATGCGTGAACAACTAGCTAAAATAGGCTAGATTCAGTTTTATAGAAAAATATTAATTCAAGATAATAAATGAAAAAATTTATAAAGGATACTTATGAGTAAACCCGTTGTATTAAGTGGCTGTCAGCCATCAGGTGAATTAACGATTGGTAACTATTTAGGGGCACTAAAGCAATGGGTTGATATGCAGTCAAGCCATGAGTGTTTTTACATGCTAGTGGACCAACACGCCATTACAGTTCGCCCTAAGGCCGAAGATTTACGTAAGGCGACCCTTGATGGATTAGCGCTTTATTTAGCCTGTGGCGTTGACCCAGAAAAAAGTACTATTTTTATTCAGTCGCATGTTCCTGAACATGCTCAACTTAGCTGGGTACTTAATTGTTATACACAAATGGGTGAACTTAACCGTATGACCCAGTATAAAGATAAGTCACAAAAATCTGAAGCTAACATGAATTCAGGTTTATTTACTTATCCAGTATTAATGGCAGCAGATATTTTACTATACGGTGCAGATAGTGTTCCTGTTGGTGATGATCAAAAGCAACATTTAGAGCTAGCTCGTGATATTGCAACACGGTTTAACAACCTATACGGTGATATCTTTACCGTGCCAGAGCCGTTTATTCCTCAGCATGGCGCAAGAGTAATGAGTTTACTTGAGCCAACTAAAAAGATGTCCAAATCAGATAATAACCCAGGTAACTTTATCGGATTATTAGAAGACCCTAAAAAAATCACTAAAAAGATTAAGCGTGCTGTAACAGATTCAGATGAACAAGCGAATATCTATTACAATATTGAAGAAAAGCCAGGTGTTTCAAACTTACTTTCACTTCTTTCTTGTGCAACAGGTAAGCCTGTTAGTGAATTAGTGCCTGACTACGAAGATAAAATGTATGGCCACTTAAAGGGTGATGTAGCTGCGGCTGTTGTAGCATTACTTGAACCAATTCAAGAAAAATATCATCAAATTAGACAAGATCAAGAGTACTTAGATCAAGTGATGAAAGCTGGTGCAGAAAAAGCATCTGCTAGAGCAAGCAAAATATTGAGTGCGGTTTATGATGCTATTGGCTTTATTCCAAGACCTTAAGTCAAAGCCTTAAACTAAACATGAATAAAACAAAAAAGCGAGAACAGTGAAGTTCTCGCTTTTTTTATTTATATGCTAAACCTAAACCTTAAACCTTGCCTCTAACCTTGAACAACAAAGTCTAAAATTCCCATAGCAGCTTTACGCCCTTGATCTACAGCAGTAACAACCAAGTCTGAGCCAAGTACCATATCGCCACCGGCAAAAACATTCTCTTTACTGGTTTGCAGTGCAAAGTCACTCTTTTCAACGGCAATAACTCTGCCGCGATCATCAAGTTTAACACCTGCATCTGTCATCCATTTTGGAGGGCTTGGTAAGAAACCAAAAGCAACAACGACTGCATCTGCTTCCATAATAAACTCTGAATCTGCAATAGGCTGTGGGCTTCTTCTACCTTTAGCGTCAGCAGGACCTAAGGCTGTTTTCACAAACTTAACACCAATTGCATTACCTTTATCATCTACAGCAATATCAAGAGGTTGAATATTAAATTCAAAGTTTACACCTTCTTCTTTAGCGTTTTGTACTTCGCGTGGAGAGCCTGGCATATTCGCTTCATCGCGTCGATATGCACAAGTCACGTCGGTAGCGCCTTGACGAATAGAAGTTCTTACGCAGTCCATCGCGGTATCACCACCGCCTAATACAACAACTTTTTTGCCACTGAAATTAACATAAGGTTTAACTTGTTTAGATTCTTGTTCACTAATGCCCATAATTTTTTGGGTATTACCAATTAAAAAGTCTAAAGCATTATAAACACCTGGAGCGCTTTCATGCTCAAATCCGCCTGTCATGTCAGTGTAAGTACCAAGGGCTAAAAATACGGCATCGTATTCTTCGCTTAAACTTTCAAAACTAACATCTACACCAACATCAACATTGAGTTTAAACTCAATGCCCATACCTTCGAAGATTTCTCGACGCGTTTGAATTACGTCTTTCTCAAGCTTAAAAGAAGGAATACCAAAGGTAAGTAGGCCGCCAATTTGAGCGTGTCTTTCAAATACAACAACATCAACACCATTTCGTGTTAACACATCAGCACACGATAAACCTGCAGGTCCAGAGCCAATAACAGCGACACGCTTACCTGTTTTTGCAACAGCAGATAAATCGGGTTTCCAACCTTGAGCAAAAGCGGTATCGGTTATATATTTTTCAATGTTACCTATAGTAACCGCACCGAAGTCTTCATTTAAAGTACATGAGCCTTCACATAACCTATCTTGGGGGCATACTCGACCACACATCTCTGGTAGGCTATTTGTTTCATGACATAAATCAGCTGCTTCAAATATTTTACCTTCGGTTACTAAGTCTAGCCATTGTGGAATGTAGTTGTGCACAGGACATTTCCATTCACAATATGGGTTACCACAATCTAAACAACGATCAGCTTGCCCTGCACTTTGTTCTTTACCAAGCGGTTTGTATATTTCTACAAAATCAATTTTACGCTTGGCAATATCCATTTTTGGTGGATCAATTCTTTTTACATCAATAAATTGATAAACATTTTTACTCATTTTTCTTCTTCCTAATTTAGACCAACTAACTTAACAGGTTCGATGAATTTCAAGTAAGCATCTATTGTGCTTGTACTCTTAATTCAGCTGATGAGCGACTGCGGTGACCAAGTAAAGTCTTTACATCCGTAGCCGTTGGTTTTATTAATTTGAACAGAGAAGAAAATTTATCAAAATCATGTAAGAGCTCTTCAGCTCTTAAGCTTCCTGTTTCTTCAAAATGTTGATTGATGATGCCTCGCAAATGTTCTTGATGAATTGATAAATCACCCATACTAAGCATTTCAATTGAATCAGTATTTAACCTTACATCTAAGTCGCCATGTTCATCGAGTACATAGGCAAAACCACCTGTCATACCTGCACCGAAATTGACACCTATACGACCAAGTACGGTCACAATACCGCCTGTCATATATTCACAACAGTGATCACCAGTACCTTCTACCACGGCATGACATCCAGAGTTTCTCACAGCAAAGCGCTCACCAGCTCGGCCATTAGCAAATAGCTTACCGCCGGTAGCACCATATAAACAGGTGTTACCCATGATCATGGTTTTATGACTAATATATTCAACGCCTTTAGGTGGTTTGATCGTTAACTTACCACCAGCCATACCTTTGCCAACGTAGTCATTAGCATCACCTGTAAGAATTTGATTTAATCCACCTGCATTCCATACACCAAAGCTTTGCCCAGCTGTACCGGTTAAGTGAAGTGTAATAGGTGATGAAGACATCCCTTGATCGCCATGTTGACGAGCTATTTCACCAGATAAAGTAGCGCCCACAGAACGGTCTGTATTACGAATATTAAATCTAAAGTCTCCACCCGTACTAAGTGCAACCGCCTTAGATGCTACATTTAAGATTTCTTGGTTTAATAAACCTTTATCAAATGGTTCATTCTTTTCAGTTTGATGAAGCGCTGTGTGCTCTGCCGCAACAACAGGAGCAATAATGGGTGATAAGTCCAATTTACTTTGTTTAGCGCTAATACCGGTAAGTTGACTTAATAAATCTGTTCTACCAATGATATCTGTTAAGCTTTCAACGCCAAGGCGCGCTAAAATTTCACGTACATCTTTGGCAATAAATTTAAAGTAATTCATGACTTGTTCAGGTAAACCTTTAAAGAACTCATCACGTAGTACCTGGTCTTGCGTAGCAACACCTGTTGCACAGTTGTTTAAGTGACAAATTCTTAAAAACTTACACCCTAGTGCGACCATTGGAGCAGTGCCAAAACCAAAACTTTCTGCACCTAAAATGGCTGCTTTTACAATATCAGCACCTGTTTTTAAACCACCATCAACTTGAACACGTACTTTATGGCGTAAACCGTTTGTAACAAGCGCTTGGTGAGTTTCAGCTAAGCCTAACTCCCATGGGCATCCGGCATATTTTACCGATGTCAATGGGCTTGCAGCGGTACCACCGTCGTATCCTGAAATGGTAATGAAGTCAGCATAGGCTTTGGCAACACCAGCGGCAATTGTACCTACGCCAGGGCCAGATACTAATTTAACTGAAATAACAGCTTTGGGGTTTACTTGTTTTAAATCGAAAATTAATTGTGCTAAATCTTCAATAGAATAAATATCATGGTGCGGTGGAGGCGATATTAATGTAACTCCAGGAACTGAGTACCTTAATTTAGCAATTATCGGAGAAACTTTATCTCCAGGCAGCTGACCACCTTCACCTGGTTTAGCGCCTTGCGCTACTTTAATTTGAAGTACATCCGCATTCACTAAATAATGAGGAGTAACACCAAAACGGCCAGAGGCGACTTGTTTAATACGAGAGTTTTTAACCGTACCATAACGACGTTCGTCTTCGCCACCTTCTCCTGAGTTCGAATAACCCCCTAGGCGGTTCATGGCAATAGCTAGTGCTTCATGTGCTTCCGGGCTTAATGCCCCAATAGACATAGCGGCTGAATCGAAACGTTTAAACATTTCACTTTCGGGCTCTACTTGTTCTAATTTAATTGCTTCACAGTCATTTTTAAAGGTTAACAAGTCGCGTAATGTCGCAATAGGTCGTTCATCGACTTCTTTTGAAAACATTTTATAGTCTTCATAGTTACCTGTTTGAACAGCACGTTGTAAGTAATTAACCACATCTGGATTGAAAGCATGGTACTCACCATCATGGACATATTTCAAAATACCACCATGTGACATTTTCTTATGAGGCATAAAGGCTGTTCGAGCAAGATTTATATTATCTTGCTCAATATCACTAAAGTCAGCGCCTTTTATGCGACTAGGTAAATCATTGAAACATAGTTCCATAATACTGTCATTTAGACCTATCACCTCAAAAAGACCGGCACAACGGTAACTTGCAATAGTAGAAATACCCATTTTTGAAAGTATTTTTAATAAGCCTTTATTAATACCTTCTCGGTAATTAACGATAGCATCTCTGTGGTTTAATTCTATTTGACCTTGGTCGACTAGTTGCTCAATAGTTTCAAAGGCTAAATAAGGATAAATAGCCGTAGCACCTAAGCCTAACAATACGGCGAATTGATGAGAGTCTCGAACAGAGGCTGTTTCCACAATAATATTTGAGTCTGTTCTTAGTTGTTTATCTACTAAGCGCTTTTGCACTGCACCTACAGCCATTGCGGCAGGAATAACAAGCATATCCTTATGAATTTGCTTATCCGATAAAACAAGAATAACAGTCTTTTTTTCTTGAACAAGTAATTGTGCTTCATCACATAATGCGATGATGGCTTTTTCTAAGCCTATAGCAGGATCGTAGCTAAGCGTTAAAGTGTCTGAACGGTAATGAGTTGGATCTAATTCGCGTAATTGCTTTAAACCTGTGTACATGAGTACTGGCGTTGAAAAGCTCATTCGATCAGCATAACCTGACGTTTCATTGAATACGTTATGCTCTCTACCTATACAGGTAGCAAGTGACATAACATATCTTTCACGTAGGGGGTCTATTGGTGGATTGGTCACTTGCGCAAATTGCTGTCTAAAGTAATCGTAAAGCGTACGAGGCTTACTTGAAAGCACCGCCATAGGCGTATCGTCACCCATGGAGCCTGTTGCTTCTTGTCCATTTTCCGCTAATGTTTTGATGACTTGTTGAATTTCTTCATAGCTATAATTAAACAATTTGTGGTATTGGCTCATTTCCTGATCAGAAAAGGCACGTACACCAATTTTATTTGCTTCGAGTTGGTCAAAAGGAACTAAACGACGGATATTTTTATTTAACCATTCTCTATAAGGGTGGCGCTCTTTTAACTCGTTATCAATATCTGCAGAGCTAAATAGCTTACCTGTATAAGTATCTAAAGCGAGCATTTCGCCGGGACCAACACGACCCTTTTCAATAACCTCATCTTCACCGTAATCCCAAATGCCAACTTCTGAGGCAAGCGTTATAAACCCTTCGCGCGTAATCACATAACGAGCAGGGCGTAAACCATTTCTATCTAGGTTACAGGCAACATGTCTACCATTGGTCATTACGACGCCTGCTGGTCCATCCCATGGCTCCATATGCATAGAGTTGAACTCATAAAAAGCACGCAAATCATCATCCATTAAAGGACTGTTTTGCCAAGCTGGTGGCATTAATAAACGCATAGCGCGATATAAATCCATGCCTCCAGCTAAAAATAACTCTAACATGTTGTCAAGAGATGACGAATCTGAGCCGGTTTGTCCTACAAAAGGAGAAGCATCTTGTAAGTCAGGTAATAGTGGGGATTTAAATTGATGAGCACGCGCTCGACTCCACTGTCGATTACCGTTAATGGTATTTATTTCACCGTTATGTGCTAAGTATCTAAAAGGTTGTGCTAAGAACCACTGTGGAGAAGTGTTGGTAGAAAAGCGTTGATGAAAAACACAAATAGAACTTTGCATTCTGATATCAGCCAAATCAAGATAAAAATTTGGTAAATCAATAGGCATCATCAGGCCTTTATAGATCGTTACCGAGCATGAGAGGCTAGCTACATAAAACACATCATCGGTAATACGTTTCTCGGCACGCCTTCTTGCCATATATAAGCGCCTTTCTAAATCACGATTACGCCAGCCAGGAGGTGCATTAACAAATACTTGTTTTATTGCAGGTAAGTTACCTAAAGCAGCATCACCTAAAACCGAAGTATCGATAGGAACATTACGCCAACCTACAATGGTTAAACTTTCGCTCACTAACTCTTCTTCTAAAATCTCTTTAGATAAAGCCGACTCAATCGGATCCTTGCTGAGAAAGATCATGCCTACAGCATATTTTTTACCGAGTTTCCAATCATTATCTTGTGCTACAGCACGAAAAAAGCTATCAGGCTTTTGAAGTAATAAACCACAACCATCGCCAGTTTTACCGTCGGCGGCTATACCGCCACGATGTTGCATTCTATCTAATGCAGAAATTGCCGTTTTTATTAGTTTATGACTGGTTTCACCATGTGTATGGGCAATAAGTCCGAAACCACAATTTTCTCTTTGTACGCTATGATCATAAAGCTGCATGCTATTCTCCTAAATATGGCCTATTAATGATGAGAGTAAATGAGGAAATTACGTTTGTTTTTGACACGCAAGCCTCCCTGTCGAATTAATAGGGAGTATTAACATAACTATTTAATTTAGAAAGGTCAAACAAAATAGAGTAATTGCTCGTAATTATTTTACATTTTTTACCGCCAAACTTAGTTTATTAAAAATAACGAAACGTTAGTTTTTTTAAGTTATTGTAATATATAGATATGTTTATCATGTGTAAAATGATGTGAAGTAGCTATATGTAATTATATTACGAGTTAAGGGAAGGTAGGAGGGGAGCTTGTGGGTTAAAATTTGGTTAAAAATAAAATTAAACTGAATAAACCAACAAAAAAAACCAACTTTTTATAAAGTTGGTTTTATATGTTTTACGAAAAACACCGTGTGTGAATTAAGGTTGGTATCCGCCAGGTATGCCTTTAGTTGTGATGCTAACAGCATCATGAGCGTGTAAAGACTCTAGATGGTTTATCTTTAACCAAAAATCATCAAATTGTTGTGAGTTGTTCATACTATATTGTAAGCGGCGAGCAGCATCTTCACAAAACATCAAATTCTGACCATTTAATCGAGCAAATTCTTGTTCATCTTCTCTCTTAACTGCAGCTTGTACAGGCGTTTTTAAAGAATTTTCAATGATATTAACAAGTTCTGTAATCGGTAAGTCAGTTGTTTTGTCATTTAACTTAACTTTTACTTGCGCAATAGAGCGTTGTGAGTGCGGTGTGGCCACAATACCTTTGGTTGTCCCTAGCCACTCATGAATTTCTGTTAAGTTTACCGCATCATTATTTGCAAATTCATCTTGAAATGCTTGTTGAATTAATTGTCGCGCCAATGCAGCAGAACAAGGGCAAGTCGAAGAATAAGGAACTTCTATGCCAAGTTCAACCGTTAGATTACCCTTATTTAAAAGCCCTGTTAGTTGAACAGGGTGGGATTTCCAGCCTTCTTTGCCACTAATTAATGACTTACGTCTTAGGTGGTAATCAAAACTAATACTGATTTTTGCTTGGTCACTTAAATCTTTATGGCTACTAATAAAGCCATCAAGTAATGTAATTAACGAACTATAAGTAAGGACGCCACCAATAGATAATTCGTCAATGAGAAGATATAATCTAGACATGTGTATGCCTTTAGCTTGTGCTTCTTTTAGGTTGACGAATGCATCAATGTGCGCAGAAACCATGCGCTCACTTTCGTGCTCTGATGCTACCATCATAGGCATTTCAATATTGCTCATACCAACCCAATCAAGGGTTCCTTCAGTTTGTGCTGTGGTATGGTTGGCAATATCCGGCATTGATGTTGACATTAAAACTCCGCTATATACTATTTAAATGATAGAGTAGATAAATATCGATAGACTACTTACCCACATGTAATTTCTGGGCGCATATTCTAACCTACTTTTAAGTGATAATCATTAATCTTATATGCCGATTTAATATTTAAAAGAAAAAAAGGTAATATGCTTTTGTGCACTATATAAAATTATAAGTTTTTCAATCCCTTGAAGTTTATGGTAAATATAGTTTATGACCACAGTGTTTTATATTTCTCAATTACCTAAGAGCAGCAAAATGTTAAAAAAAGATATTTTAAATACCGACCTTATACAAGGCTACAAAGAAAGGTTAAAGCCCGAAGTGTTAACTAAAATGATTACACTTTATGCTCAACAATCTAGTTTATATTTTAATGATATTGAAGAGGCTTTAGCTGCTCTCCCTAATACACAGAACGACTCTATCAGTCATTTAGCAGTAAACAAGGAAGAAGAGTTAGCGTTGATTGAAAAATATGAGGCTTGGAAAAGTGCTTGCCATAAAATGAAAGGTGCAGCTGCAAGCATAGGCTTATTAAGTGTCTATGAATTCGCTAAAGAGATGGAGCACATGGAAGGGGGGAAAGATGAAAAAATTGCTATGTTTTTTCAATTAAAACAAAGTAACAAAGACGGTATTGAGGCATATTTACAATTACTTCATCGTTAATTGTAAATATGAGGATAGTTAGTCGTATTAATCTTCGGTAGTGCCAACAAATCGATAACCTTCGCCGTGTATGGTATTTATCAACTCTGGACTTTCGGGATCAAGTTCAAAATGCTTTCTTAAGCGGCGGATTGTTACATCAACTGTTCGATCATTTTCACGTAAATCTCTGCCGGTCATTTCTTTTATTAATGTCTGCCTAGATACTATTAATCCAGCATTATCAATGAGTAGCCTAATTGCTCTATATTCACCACGAGGAATAGAAATGATTTTACCATTAGGGCTTACTAATTCACGTGAATCTCCATTGAGTACCCAGTTATTAAATTTAATAATGGTCTGAGGGGGCTCTTGTTCAGTTGTGTTATGGCTGAGGCGATTCAAAAGATTACGAGCTTTAATCGTTAGCTCTCGAGGGTTAAAGGGTTTAGTCAGATAATCGTCAGCACCAATTTCAAGCCCTAAAATCTTATCTATATCACTGTCTCTGCCCGTCAAGAAAATCAGGCCTATGTTTTGTTTAGCTGTGAGTTCTCTAGCAAGCAATAGACCATTTTTACCAGGCAAATTAATATCCATGATAATAAGGTTAATTTGATTCTGTTGAAGCTCTGACTTCATCGAGTCACCATCTGTTGCTTCAAATACTTGATAACCTTCAGCTTCAAACAAGCTTTTGAGACTAAAGCGGGTAACGTCTTCATCTTCAACGATAAGGATTTGATATACGTCCATTCTTCCTTTACCTTTGTTCAGTTAAGTTTGTCAAAAACACCAGGGTATGCTCCTAAAAAATTACTTAGAAATAATGTCGTTAGTTTATTGTAAATAATTTTAGCAGGTATTTAGTATTTAACAATTTATTAACTATTTTTACTGATTTTGCGCATTATACCTTATTTTTTATCTTTAAGGGCAGACTAAATTTTTATTAGGCTTTGCTGAAGTAAATACTAAAACCTTGTTTTTTGGCAACAGTTTGAACATTACCTAAAGATGACTTTATTATTTTAGGGTATTGGAGAAAACTATTGGCAACGATCGATATATCTCCTTGGCGAGCCATATGTTTTTTGATACCAGCTAAAAAATCTTCTGTTGCTTTATAATTTGTCTTAGTGCCTTGGTGAAACGGTGGGTTACTCACAATATGTTGATAAGTCTTATTTACACGAGAAAGGCTGTCAGAGGCAAAAATGTTAGCGGTAAGGTTATTTAATGATAGCGACTTTTTAGCTGAAGCTAATGCTAAAGCACTTACATCTAAAAGCTCCAAGTTTATCTCGTTATCATGATATTTCAAACCAATAAAGCAACTTATAACGCCGGCGCCACAACCAAAATCGAGTATTCTGCCTTGCATTGTATCAGGTAAATTATGAAGAAGAAGAGAAGTGCCTACATCGAGCTTTTGTTGACTGAAAACACCAGGTAAAGAAGCGACGTTTAAAGTCACACCTTCAATTGATATTTGATATGTTTTATACCACTCATCTAGTTTAAATGTGGTATTGTTTTTAGCTTGGTTAAGTAGCCCTACATAAAGTAGGCAGTGTCTTGCAGCGTCTACTTTATGTATATCCGTTAAAAAGCTTTTAGCCAATTTAGGTGTTGATTGCACACCACCTTTCTTTTCCCCTACAAAAAATATTTTCGCATCACTCCCTAAATAAGGAGCTAACATAGCCAGAGTGAAATTTAATTCTGCTTTACTTTTAGGGAAATGAATAATAACGGTATCATGAGTTAAGTCACTAGTGAATAGTGCATTAAACTCGCCACTAACCTCTATGCCGTACTTATTTTTCACATCAAGATAATCAATAAAATAAGTGTTATAGCAGCGGATTTTAGTTTGTGGATATTGTTTTTTATATTCAGCAATAAAACCATCTTCAGGCAAATTGATAAATAGGGGCGTTTTAGCTGATAAAGAAGCTAGATTACGACTTAAAACTTGGCTGATATTAGAAAGAGACATAAAAAGCATTCGCTAATAATTTAATATAGCCTCTATTCTACTCCAGTCTGGGTAAATTCAACACTTAAAAAAACAACAATTACTAAATATGAACCAAAAAAACGCTATATAGAAGTAATAAAAAACTTATTTTTATTGGTTTTTTTTGCATAAATATTTACATGAAGGTTGAATGGCATCCATAAAACTGTTCTAATAGTGCTGTTCCTAATTCTAATACTTTGCTTTTATGCAAAATATTCAAAATAGGTCCAGAAGAGGAGCGTTAACCAGGTAGTTATTATTGCTATTAGGGAAGATTACTTAAGTGTAATCTTCCTAAAATAGCCGAAGATCAAACTTCTATAATAATAACGAGGGGGATTAGCGCCGAGATAATTACTTTTTTGGTAACGTAATTATCGGTTGTATAGGTTGAATCCTAGCAATTGTCACTGATGTTTCTAATTTTTAAGAAACATTTGAGTGGAGAGCTTCTGGTCTTTGCACAATGGCCACATTCACTTATGTGAATTTTTGGTTTTTCGTAAATGCCTACAAGTTCTCTGAACAAAAGCTGCATTAGCAGAATTATTGAGTTCGAGAGAAATGACTAACAGTTTACAAGAAAGTAGCCAACATGGTTACCCAAATCCAGCCTGTCCCCTATGGACAGCATTAATAACTCCGTTACATGAAGATGGCTCCATTGACTTTATCAGTTTGCAGGCTATTTCTAAAGAACAAGCTGATGCGGGTAATGGTCTTTTATTGCTTGGAAGTACAGGAGAAGGTCTAGCACTATCTACTGAGGAAAGTTTTTCGCTTGTCGAGTATGTTTGTAACTTAAATTTATCTGTTCCTTTAATGGTCGCTGTTGGCGGCTACAATCTCGCCGAGCAAATCACTTGGATTAAGCGTTGCAACACACTTAGTATTCATAGTTACTTATTAAGTACTCCTTTATATGCTAAACCAGGTGAGGTTGGACAAACCCATTGGTTTACCTCTTTATTAAACGCTTCAGAACATCCGTGTATGCTGTATAACGTGCCATCTCGAAGTGGGGTAGAGATCCCTATTGAAACAATTAAAAAGGTTCAATCGCATATTAATTGCTGGGCTTTAAAAGAAGCGAGTGGCAACATCAATACCTTTTTTGCCTACAGTCAACAGTGCCTCAAAATTCAAATTTTTAGTGGTGAAGACGCTATGATGCCTTACCTTGTTCATTCCGGGGCTAAAGGCTTAGTTTCAGTTTGTTCAAACGTATGGCCAGAAGCGACGAAAACATATGTTGAACAGTGTTTGTCAGGCAATACTTCTTCCATGTTTCCAATCTGGAATAACGCTGTTGATGAGCTCTTTTGTGTAGCAAACCCAATAGCCGTGAAAATTTTAATGCACCAAAAACATATGATTAAAACGCCAAGATTACGTGCACCTTTGACTCATTTAGAACTAGAGGAGAGTCAGCAATTAAATTATGTTGATCAACAAATCGAGCAATGGTTAGAAGAAATAAATAACCGTTTAAAAATTACAGAAAATAATAGATTAAATAGCAAGCGTAGGAATGTAGCATGAGTTGGCAAGAAGTATTATCACAACTAGAAAAAGGCACTTTAAGAGCAGCAAATCAAGATGAAAATGGCCAATGGCAAGCGAATATTGAGGTAAAGCAGGGAATTTTATCAGCCTTTAAAGCGGGAGAAAATATTAATTTCTCTGGGAACTATGAAGGTTTTGTTGATAAAGATAATTTACCAGCAAGGCAGTTTACACCTGAAGAAGGAGTGCGTTTAGTACCTGGTGGCTCGTCAGTAAGAAGTGGAGCTTACGTAGCGCCAGGCGTTATTATTATGCCTCCTGCTTATATAAATGTTGGTGCTTTTGTTGACTCAGGTACGATGGTAGATAGCCATGCATTAATTGGCTCATGTGCGCAAGTTGGAAAAAATGTTCATGTGTCAGCAGCCGTTCAAATTGGTGGTGTTTTAGAACCGATTGGTGCAAGCCCCGTTATTATCGAAGATAATGCTTTTTTAAGTGCTGGTGTGGTAATTGTTGAAGGTATTGTGGTAAAAAAAGGTGCTGTTTTGGCTCCGGGCGTTTCTCTATCAAAATCGGTTCCTGTATACGACTGTGTAAATCAAGTCATGCGAGAAAAAGGAGCTGAAATACCAGAAGGTGCCGTTGTTGTTCCTGGAACAAGACCTGTTTCAAACAGGTGGGCTAAAGAGTTGGGGTTAAATATGGCTTGTGCACTTATTGTTAAGTATCGAGATGAGAAAAGTGATGCTTCATTAGAATTAGAAAGAATATTACGTTAATTAGGGGTGTTGAACTCTTCGTTTACAGCGCTATCGCAAGGTTAAAATGAAAGTTCAGCAAGTTCTTTTAGCTTTGTATTAACATAAACAGCATAAGCAACTCAGTATGGTAGAAGTAATGAAAAATCAGCCAGTATGGTTTGATGACGAATTAAGAAGCGTATTAAACAAGAAGACATCATCAGAAGTTGAACAAGGGTATTTTGTTTATCATCTTGACCGACTGAAAGACCACCTTGAGAAATTACAAAAGCAAGAGGTTGTTAAGTTATGGTTTGCAGTTAAAGCTAATCCGTTATCTAAAGTTTTACAGACCTTAGATAGTGCAGGTTTCGATTTTGACGTGGCCAGTACCGGTGAGCTTAATCAGGTTATATCTCAGGGCGTATCAGCTAGAAGAGTGTTAAATACTGGGCCAGCGAAATCAAAAAAACAATTAGCAAGTTTTATCAGTAAAGGTGTTAGAACTTTTGTTGTGGAAAGTATGAATCAACTAAAGTGGTTGAATGAAGTTGTCATTGAGCAAGAAGAAACGATTAAACCTGCGGTATTGCTTCGTGTGCAATTGCAATGGCCTGAAGGTGAGAAAAACCCCCTTGGAGGGAATACTTTAACACCTTTTGGTTTGTCTGTTGAAGAATGGCGTCAGATACATGTGTCTCAATTTCCTCATTTAAATATCTGTGGGTTACATATTTTCCAGTGGGGGAATATGCTCAGCAACGAAAAAATGTTGTCATTATGGTCTCAAATGGTAGACCCTTTAAAAAAGTTAGCCGATGATATAGGGATGCAATTTGATATTCTTGATCTAGGTGGTGGGCTTGGTATCGATTATCTTGAACAGGGTGAAAGCTTATGTTGGCATCAAAGCATGAAAGATTTAGCTTTGATTAAAGCAAACTCTGGTGTGAATGAGTTATGGTTAGAGTTAGGGCGCTTTGCTGTTGCGGAGTGTGGCCAATATGTAGTAGAAGTGGTTGATAGAAAAACTAATTTTGATGAGGAACAATTGGTCCTTAGTGCAGGGATAAATCATTTACTGCGGCCTGCTATAACTGAGCAACCTTTTCCTGTGACTTTGTTAAGCGCCAAAAAATTTAGTGAAAAGAAATTTTTTCATATACATGGACCATTATGTACTAGCTTGGATAAACTTGGTTCTTTATTGTTACCACAGAATACTCAAGTAGGTGATAAGCTTGTCTTTGGCTACTGCGGTGCCTATGGTTTTACGGAAAGTATGCCATTTTTTCTTTGCCATCAACTCGCTGCAGAGTATGTTTTCAAAGATGGTCAGTTGTCAGTTGTCAGAGAGGCAGAACCTGCTGATGCATACTTGGCGTAAAACAAAGAAAACGCTAGAGTTTTAAAACAAATAAAATATTAGACTTAAATTAAAAAAACCTCCTAAATAAGTGCTAAAGCTTGCAAAAACGAGCAGACATAAAACAGATGAATAGATGTAATGCGGGTTAGAAAAATGAATACTTTTGAAAAAAATATTATGCATGTCGGAGAAATGGCCAGTGGTGCTAAACTTACTGTACCTGTTTATACCTATAAAAATAGAGATTTAAACTTCGATTTAGTTGATAAAGAAAATAAAAAACCTGCAGTTTATATTCAAGCAAATATGCACGGTGCTGAAGTGCAAGGTAATGCTGTTATATTTCAATTGTTGGAGTTATTAAAGTCGTGCGTTATATCTGCAGATATAACGCTTGTGCCCTATGCTAACCCTGTGGCTTGCAATCATAAAAATGGAGAATATACACTAGGACGCTTCGATCCTATTACGGGAGAAAACTGGAATAGGATGTATCATTTTGACGAGTCTATTATAGAGCCGTTTGCGAAAAAACATCTTCAATCAAGCCCTGATGAAATAGCTCATCAGTTTCAAAGCCTGATGCTTGATGCTATTGATAAGAAGCTTAAACACAATATTTATGGCATTACGACTGGTCAGAGAATAGCTTATCAACTTCAACAGTTAGCACATCAAGCTGATATTGTACTAGATTTACATACGGGTCCTATTTCAAGTAAACATTTATATTGCCCTGAATATGCCGTTAAAAGCGCTTCTTATTTTGATATTCCGCATACTATTTTAATTCCTAATAGCTTTGATGGTGCAATGGATGAAGCAACTTTTTGTCCTTGGTGGAGCTTACAAAAAGCGTTTACGACTTTAGGGCGCGAATTTATCATGGGGGAGGGGGCTTTTGCAAAAGAGAGCTTTACGGTTGAACTAGGTTCTCAAGAACAGATTGATTTAGATGTTGCTCATCAAGATGCTCTCGGTATATTAAGCTACCTTCAATATAAAGGAGTGGTGAAACCAGGGACTACTTCTGAAACAGCACTAAGTTTAAGTGAAGAGAGTTCGTTCACTAAACCTGAATTAAGAGAAGCCTTTACACCTAAAAAGATGACACGATATGCTTGTTATTTAAAAAACTACAAAGCGTTATATTCTCCTATGGGAGGAATGGTAGATTATCTTGCTGATTTTGGCGTTCCTTTAGCTAAAGGTAAACCTTTGGTAAGAATTTTGCGTATGGATAATTATGGCGATGGTAATCCCTTACATTATGTAAAATTAGAAGCAGATGTTTTGCCAATTTTACATTTTGCTTCAGCAAGTGTTAACCAAGGTACTGAGCTTTATAAAGTATTTACCGACTTCTTTGAAATTTGATATAAAGTAAACAATAATGAGTGAACAGGGATTGATTTAACTAAGTGTTCGATGTTACATTATCACACATATTTGTTGCCTTTTGTTTCGTGGCACTACCGAACGGTAAATTACCGCCAGTTTCTTATCCGTAAATCAAATTAGGGTTTGCATTGTTTTTTATAAAGCATTGTTGTTCAACATCAGCTATTAGAAGGGCTTTCGATTTAGTTCGAATTATAAGCCTGCCTATGATAGTGGTTTTTATACTGATTTTTACGCAGTATACTCATGCTGCACACTCGCTAGAAAGTAATGATTATGGTCTACAAATAGATAATCATCACTGTAAAACATTATACCAAGGAATAGACACTCCTAAGCACAACCTTGCTACTCCGATAGCGACGACAATTTACTTCTATTTATATCCTTCTAAAGTCACTTGTTTAACCACGAGTCAAAACTTTCGTGTTACGCCGCCCTTACGAGCCCCGCCATCACACTGATATAGGCATACCCTCAAGAGTAAATCTATGTTGTGAACTATGTCAGCTTCTAAGCTCTGTTCGCTTTTTAACACAGATAAATTGTAACTTTATTTTATGGTTTGAGCTCCTAAAGTAATTTACAAAGTATTGTGTTTTTCGTCGTAATTTTTAAATGTATTTAAATCGATAATCGATTTTCAAAATACTTTCTATTTATAAGCCTAACTAAGGTTATAAATTTTAGTGGAATAATCATGTATACAAAAAAACAATTTAAAAGTAGCCTTATTGCTGCTTCATTATCTACAGCTTTCGCTTCTTCATTCGCTTTTGCACAAGACATTTCAGGTACCGTTGTTGATGAACAAGGTAACATTGTTGCTGGCGCTTTAATCGAAATAAAAGGCAGTTACCAAAAACAAACAACTGATGCAAAAGGCAATTTTTCATTCTCCGATATTGGCTTAAGTAATATAGAGCTTCATATTAGTGCACCAAAATATGCACATAAATATAAGCAACTAACTCATACAAAAGACGAAGATCAAAAAAATATAACCGTTTCACTATCGAAAAGTTCAATCGAAATAATAGATGTATACGCAACACCTCTGCACACTTCAACAATCGAATCGGCAATCCCTGTAAATGTTCTTTCAGGTGAGAATCTAAAAAGAAAACAAGCAAGCTCTTTAGGCAGCACTTTAAAAAATGAAGTCGGTATCCATCAAACTTATTATGGTTCAGTGACCAGTAGCCCTATTATTAGAGGGTTAGATGGGCCACGTGTAATGACTACACAAAATGGCCTTGATTCTGGTGATGCTGCAAGAGTAGGTGCTGACCATGCCGTTGCCACTGAAACAAGTACAGCTACTCAAATAGAAGTATTACGCGGCCCTTCGACATTATTTTATGGTAGCGGTGCAATAGGCGGCGTTGTCAATGTTGTTGATAATAGAGTACCTAAGTCTTCAGATACAGAAGTAGATTGGTTGTTACAACACAATACCGGTGCAAGTGAAGATCAAGGATCGTTAGCATTACAAACAGGTACAGAAAACATTGCAGTGCATTTTGATGGCTTCTTTAGAAATGCAGATAACTATATTTTACCTGAAGATTTTGTAAACGATGACGAACAAAATCCAGAAAATGATGAAAGGCTCCCAAATAGTGATACAAAATCATCAGGTTTTAATATTGGTACGAGTTACCTATTAGATGACGGTTATATCGGTTTTTCTTATGGTTATTTATCAAAAGATTACGGAATACCTGGGCATCACCATCACCATGAAGAAGATCATGAAGAAGACCATGATGAGGATCATGAAGCTGGGCACGAGGAACATGAAGAAGGCGAAGAAAGAGTCGCTGCTGAAATGGAACAATCTAGATATCAGCTTTTAAGTGAAATTAATTTCCAGCATAGCTTTATTGAGAAATTAGCAACTAAAATCGCTTATACCGATTATCAGCATCATGAAATTGAAGAAGGGCAAATAGGCACCACATTTAGTAATGAAAGCTTGGAAGCTAAATTTGATGTAACCCATAAAAACCTTGCTGGCTGGCGTGGAGCATGGACTGTTCACTACAAATATTCAGATTTTGAAGCAATCGGTGAGGAAGCGTTTACTCCTCCATCAGAAACTGAAATGATCGCGTTAGCATGGTTAGAGGAAAAGCATTTTGGTAACGTACTTCTGCAATTAGGTGCAAGAGCTGAACATGTGAGTGTTTCTGCTGCTGATTCTTATATTGGCTTTCATGATGATCATAAAGAACTCGTGTCATTTGAAACACAAGAATTTACACCACTTAGCGCATCTGTAGGATTAGTATATGACTACGATAAAGGTTATAACCTTGGCTTAGCAACCTCTTTTTCACAAAGAACGCCAAGCGCCGCTGAGTTATTCTCATTCGGCCCTCATATTGGTACTCAAGCTTTTGAAATAGGAGCAGTTTTTGAATTAGAAGAAGAAATCACGGCAGATGGTGAAGAAGAACTTCATGTTGAGCTTTCAGCAGACAAGCCAAACATTGAGAGCTCTTATAATATCGATTTATCTTGGAGAAAGTTCGAAGGTGACTTTGGTTTCGTAGTCAGTGCATTTTATAATCGCGTAGATAATTTTTATTATCAGGAAGGGACTGGACATCATTTCGGAGAAGATCATGAGGAGCATGGTGAAGAACATCATGATGAACCTCATCACGATGAAGAACACCACGATGAAGAGCATCATGATGAAGAGCATCATGATGATGATCATGACGAACACGAAGAAGCTCATGGAGATGAAGAGCACGAAGATGGCTTACCAATTCTAGTGTATCAACAAAATGATATTGAAATGTATGGTTTAGAAGCTGAGTTTGCTTACCAAATCACTTCAGATTTCAGTGCTAAATTATTTGGTGATGTGATCAAAACCAAACTTATTGGTGGTGAAGAAGACGGTAACAGCTTGCCACGTATTCCACCAATGAGATTAGGGACAACCTTTGCTTATCAAGGAAATAGCTTTGATACCGATATAAGTGTAAGCCATTTCTTTGAACAAGATGATATCGCTAAATTTGAGACATCTACACCGGGGTACACGATTGTTGACTTTACGTTTAATTACTTTGTTAATGCAGGTGTTTTCAATACACCAGGGTTAACAGATACTGACATTGTTGTATTTCTTAAAGGGGAAAACTTAACAGATGAGTACGGTATGGTTCATTCATCTTTTCTTAAAGAAACAGCTCCTTTAATGGGAAGAAGCTTCAGTTTTGGTATTAGAGGTTCATTCTAATACTGATTATATGCTTTATCGTTAACGAGTGCTCTTAGCGCTTACAAAAAAGAGTGACCAATAGTTATTGGCTCACTCTTTTTTTTATCTGTAATATTTACATTCTTATCTATGCAGATTTTTATGGTACGAGTATAAAGTTATTTGAAGAAAGCATTTAATAGAGGATTATAATGAAATCGATTTTGAAAAATGAACAACACTCAGTTTTACTTGAAAAATACTTTCCTTTGATTGAGCAGTTAATACTTCCTGATCAACAATCGTGCGTTCTCGATCTTGCCTGTGGCACTGGACGAAATGGTCATTTCCTTATTGAGCAAAGTGTTGATGTTTGTTTTTCTGATAAGAACAGCGATGTATTAAATCAAATTGAAAACGAAATGGATACAGATGCTACTTTAAAACAAAAGCAAGGAAAGGCTACGTTTTGGAGTGTAGATTTTGAGAAAGAGAATAACTCACCTTTGCAGGGAAAATGTTTTGCTGGGGTTATCGTTTTTAGATATTTGCATCGGCCTTTATTTGAACAAATAAAAAGTGCCATTGCACCAGGTGGCTTTATTATATATGAGACGTTTACTGTGGATAATCGTGAGTATGGCCGACCTAATAACCCTCATTTCTTATTGCAAAAACGAGAGTTATTAGAGGTGTTCTCAGGTTGGCAGGTGATACATTACTTTGAAGGGGTTGTAATGAATAAAAGCGCTACTTCTAAACAAGCTATTGCTCAAATAGTTGCCATTAAGCCATATTAAATGCTTGGCGGAGCGAAATGTTAAGTGGCATTATTCAACGTTAATTAGACAGAACAACGACTTTAACGAAATAGGTTGAATACAAAGTCTAACAAACCTGAACCCGGTTTAAGAGTTAGCGTCTAGAAAAGTATTTATTAAACCTAGTCAGATTAATGAGTGATTACAGATTAATAAATGATTACTTAAGTCGAATCCCGTCTTTTTCAATGATTAATTTTCCGTTTTTCATTAAATTACCGATGGTCGCCTTGAATGTTTTTTTACTGACCCCTAAAGTTCGTTGGATTAGCTCAGGTGAACTTTTATCATGTAATGGGCTAAAACCATCATTTTTTTCTAAGTGAGCAATGAGCTTACTTGCAAAATCATTCACTTTATTTTTAGAGCCACGACTTAAAATAAGATCCAACCTTCCATCTTCTCTTACTTGTTTAATATAGCCTTCTATTTTCTTACCAATGCGCAGCGGTTGGAATATTTCGTTATCATATAATAAGCCCCAGTGAAGATCGTTAACAATCGCTTTAAAACCGAGATCTGTTTTCCCACCAATAATCAGTTTAACTTTTTCACCTTGTTGGTATTCAGCAGGCCAAATATCGATAAACTTATCTAACTTACTTGATGCAACGATACGCTCTGTAATTTGGTCTAAAAACACTCTAACTAAGTAATACTTACCTACTTCCATTTCACTATGTTGTTGGTTGTAAGGAACAAGTAAGTCTTTTGGTAACCCCCAGTCTAAAAAGGCCCCCATCTTATTAACTTGTACAACTTTTAGAGACACAAATTCACCGACTTGTGCAAGCGGGGGCTGGGTTGTTGCAACGAGCCTATCAGCAGAGTCTTTATAAAGGAAAACTTTGATGCTAGCGCCTTGTGTACAATCTTTGCCAACATAGCGGTTGGGCAGCAATACTTCACCTAAATCACCAGCATCAAGATATGCTCCAGCATCTTTTATCGCAACCACGTTAAGGGTATTAAATTGTCCAATGCTAGCATGCTCAGTTGTCATAAGTATTTCCGTTATGGCTATATATTTAAAGGGTTGGTATGTGTAGCGTGAAATTGCCTAACTCATCAGTGTAGACTAATTTTTCGCTAACTTAATACAAGGTTGCTATGATAACTTATCTTAATGACAAGGCACTAATGTTTTGTAGAATTTAGTTATTTTTTTTGACTTATTAACCGTCAAAAAACACAAAAATTAGCAAAAATTGTCATTATAAAATAACTGTAAAGTCATATAGAAAATTTATATTGTAAAGTGAATACGCCTTTTAAGGTTTATTTACTTGTTTTATAAGGTTTAATTTTATTTCGGAGTTTTTTTGTTGAATTCAACCAATGAGGAATGGAATTTGTAACAGACAGTTACATCTTTGTGAGCATTTGTATTTAAGAATGCGTTACAATTACACCAACAAGGCTTAAACGCCTAAATTTAATAAATATCTATATTTAAAAAGCAAAGGATAAATAAAGTGACTAATAAAAAACGAATCATTTTGCCAATAATCATGCTGGCATTAGGCATTTTAGCTTTAGTGGGTTTTTCTAGTATGAAGAAACCACCAGAAGAGAAAGCAAAGGTAGATAACACGCCTATCGTTTCAGTTGAAAATATTATCATTTCACCTATGTCAATGGAAGTCTCTTCCCATGGCATCATCAAACCTAAATATGAAACTACCTTGGTAGCACAGGTTACAGGTGAGATAACTGAATTGAGCCCTATTTTTGAAAGAGGTGGTTTTGTTGAAAAAGGACAACTATTAGCGAAAATTGATCCCAATGATTACCAAGCCGCTTTAATTGAAGCTCAAGCATCTATGGCGACAGCAAGAGCTGCATTAGAGCAGGAGGTTGCTCAAGGTAAAGTAGCGAAAAAAGAGTGGGATCAAATTACAGATACTTCGCCAACAGAGTTAAGCCTAAGAAAACCTCAACTAGCAAAAGAATTAGCGCGCGTAAAATCTGCGCAAGCTGCAGTTCTTAGAGCTGAACGTAATTTACAACGTACTGAAATCAGAAGCCCTTATAATGCAATGATTGAAAGCAGAGATATAGGTTTGGGTGCCTTTGTTAGCAAAGGTCAGCAAGTTGGTAAGCTACTTGGTACTTCTCTTGCTGAAGTTCGATTACCTGTTGCTGACAACCAGATGCAATTCTTAGTTGAGCAAGGTCGTGATGCACAGGTGAAGTTAATAGGTAACTTTGCAGGTCAAGAAGTAGAATGGCAAGCAAAAATAATTCGTAATGAAGGTGTGGTTGATAATAAAAGCCGTATGGGCTATTTAGTTGCACAAATCCAAGACCCTTATAATCTAGGCGCTCAAAAAACGCATCAAGATCCACTTCGTTTTGGCTCTTATGTTAAAGCTAAAGTTATTGGTTTGAATGTCAACAATGCCGCAATTGTGCCAAGACATCTAGTAGTTGAAGGTAAAGTAGCTATTTTAGATGAAGAGTTAAAACTTCATTATGCTGAAATTGATATTATTCGTCAGCAAGGTTCGAATGTAATTGTTGCCAATGGTTTAGTTCATGGTGACCAACTTATTGTATCCGCTTTAGAATATCCTGTAGATGGAATGCAATTAGCTTTATTGACAGCAGAAGATGAAGCAGAAGAAGATGATGAAGTAGATGTAGAAGTTAAAACGCAAATTGCTCATAACGATGGCGAAGGAGAGTAACAATGACTTCACCAACGACTAACGATGAACAAAAAGACCATCCTCAACAAGAAAAGCACATCAGTAAAGAAGTCGATAAAACCATTGATACTAATAGAGGCATTATTGCTTGGTTTGCGCGAAATACGATAGCAGCCAACTTGTTAATGGTCTTTATTTTATTAGGTGGTGGCTTAACAGCGCTTACGATTAATAAGCAAATGTTTCCACAGTTAGAATTTAACTGGATTAGCTTTTCTGCACCATATCCTGGTGCTGCCCCTCAAGAAGTTGAAGAAGGCATCACCATTAAAATCGAAGAAGCACTTAAGTCAGTACAAGGAATTAAACGTCTTATTACCTATTCAAATCGTGGTTATTCGAATGGTTGGTTTGAGGTCGAGCTTGACTATGATCCGCAGGTGGTTCTAGAAGAAGCCAAATCAGCTATCGATTCTATTCCAAGTTTTCCTGATGGTATGGAAAGGATTAAGGTCGAACGAGAAAAGTTTCGACAAGAGGTCATGTACATAAGTCTTTATGGTGAATTAACGACTACAGACTTAAAAGAATTAGGAAGAAAAATACATCAAGAGATACAGCAATTACCAGGTATTAGTATTTCTGAATTATACAGTGGCTTGCCTTACGAAATATCGGTAGAAGTCAGTAAAGATAAGTTAAGAGAATATAACTTAAGCTTTAGAGATGTTGCCAATGCAGTAAGGAGTTTCTCGCGCAATATGTCGGCTGGGCAAATTCGTGCAGCTAACGGCTATATTAATTTACGTGTTGAAAACCAAGCTTATAGAGGCTTTGAGTTTGAATTAATTCCTGTTTTAACGCTTGAAGATGGAACTAAAGTTTTACTAGGTGAAATTGCAACCATTAAAGATGGTTTCCAAGAAGG
>CAWVWK010000014.1:0-29537 GCA_963933725.1 uncultured Colwellia sp. | reverse complement strand
TACCGTTTTTTGGCTAGATGTTAGTACTTAACATTTTTGAACTAAAGTGCTGGCCGTTCACCTAAAATATAAAAAAGGCTTTTGAAGATTACTTCAAAAGCCTTTTTTATATTTTAGATGAACGGCCAGAACTTTAGTTCAAAAATGTTAAGTACTAACATCTAGCCAAAAAACGGTAGGGTAATAAGGGTGCTAGGTATTCATGTTATCGTGACATGAGAATGTTCATACAGCTAAAGTTAAATGTATTCCTTCACTTTAAATACTCCTTGACTTCAAATGTTAAGTGCATAAATTGAATAGAAAGAAAAGGTAGTCAGCTGAATATATGCTAATCGCTTTTTTTCTGGCAAGAGATGCAATAAGATCAGAAACTTAATTGAATTAGTATGACACTACGTTTTTAAAATTAACGGACCTTTATATAATTTTTTTATTTTATTGCTTTAGTTTTTGCTCGAAACCACTTTATAGCAGTCACAACAACAGCGGCTATTAAAAAGAATAAAATAGCGTGAACTAGTTCATGGGTAAAACCTTCACCTAAAAAATGATCTTCGTGAGCTTGTGCTTGAAAGCTGAATAAAAAGGCGAGGATGTAAGTAATGTATGTCATGGTATTCTCCAAATAATTGTTTGATTTTTCTGTGTTCTTAATGTCGGCAAATATTTTTAAGCTATATTTTTTAAGTCATATTTTAAATATTATGCCGTTAACATGCCTTCGGTTTCTATAAAGCTAATTATTTCATCGAGGCCTTTTTTAGTTTTCATATTGCTAAAAATAAACGGCTTGTCACCACGCATTCTTCTAGTGTCTTTGTCCATCACATCAAGTGATGCGCCAACAAGTTCAGCAACATCTATTTTGTTAATGATTAATAAATCAGACTTTGTAATGCCAGGACCACCTTTACGAGGTATTTTATCACCGGCAGACACATCAATAACGTAAAGCGTTAAATCTGACAATTCTGGGCTAAATGTCGCGCTAAGGTTATCACCACCACTTTCCACTAATACGAAGTCTAAGCCTTCGTGAAGCGCTTGTAATTCATCAATTGCAGCTAAATTCATTGAAGCGTCTTCACGTATTGCTGTATGCGGACAACCGCCTGTTTCAACACCAATAATACGGTCAGCGGCCAAAGCATTATTTTTTGTTAAAAATTCAGCATCTTCACGTGTGTATATGTCATTAGTAACAACAGCCATATTGTATTTATTGCTAAGCTGAGCACATAAATTACGCAATAAAGCCGTTTTACCTGACCCTACAGGACCACCAACACCGATGCGTAATACTTGTTTTTTATTCATAATATTTATATCTCTTAAGTTTATTTATTCTATTTTATTGCTTTGCGTTAACTTCTAAATAAGCGGGTATATTGCGTTTCGTGCCAAGCACTCGCCATTGCTAAGTGGGGTAAACTCGCGCCAACTTCTTCGTCAGCTATTTTATTAGCGATGCCAATTGCATTTTCTACATATTCAGTTAACTCAAATAATAAGTTTTGTGATTGAGTTTGCCCTAATGGAACTAATTTAGTTGCTGCGGCAATTTGATTATCAATATAGGTCCAGCAGTAGCCACTTTGTGTATCATGCAAGGATAATTGAAAAAGGTAAGCGGCGACTGTAAAAGCACTCACAAAGCTAATATTTTTTTGTGACAATATGAGCTGATACTGCTCAGTATCTATTGCATCTAATAAAGTGAGTAGCCTTACTAAGGCCTTGCCCATGGCTAAATCAGCCAAGCGGAATTCATTACTTTCTCTACAGGCGACAAGTAGTTGATTCCATTTAAGGAAGCTATCAAAATCATTCATTTGTAATGCGCGAAAGAGTCGTTTCATTACGGCGATATCTGTTGGGGCGATTGCTTGTGTAAGCGTGATTGAAACCCAATCGTGTGTTTCTTTAGCATTCTTTATCCAACCACTTTCAATTGCGTATTCTAATCCTTGAGAAAAGGAAAAGCCGCCAACAGGTAAATTGGCACTACATAATTGTAGTAACCTATTTAACTTAAGTGCAGATGATTTCTCACGCATGTTAATGGGCGTGTTCATTAACATGGTTATGCTTATGTGCGGATGATTTTTTTCCGTATGCACCATTTTCAGGCTCAAATACAGCGGGCGTTTTATCAATAACTAAGCCATAGTTTTCAGCTAACTCTTCTAGAACGTAATCGGGTTTGAAGCGACACCATAACTCACCAATTTGCATGGAGGTATGTCGGTTGCCTAGGTGGTAACATACTTTAGAAAAAGTTAACCAGTCTGTCGCAATTGCTGTAGAAACAAGCTCTTCTTGACCAATAACTTTAATAAGTTGTCCACATTCACTTTTTAAAATCTCACCCACTAACAATGGGTAACCGCGTTCCAGAAAAATACCGATGTCATTACCTTGGTCAGTAACGCCTTTGATACGTGCTTTTTTTCGAGTATCTTGGTCTAAGGTGATCGTGTCGACAATATCATCATGAGTATGTGATAACCGTTCGTATACTTTAATCATTCAATTTCTCTATTTTTTGTTTTTTCTGTCATGTCTTACTCAACTTACCGTACTTTCATAACATGGGGTGTTTAGACTAAGCCATATAAGCTAGAACTCATGTCTCTTGTACTAAGTAGATGTGCTTTAGGCAAAGCCTCGAGCTTTTAATCTTAGGAACATATGTTTTATATGCAACTAATATAAAAAATGACAATGCAACGTAAAGTTCATTTACGATGTACCAATTAAAATAAGCAGTAGCGTTGTGCTAGTGGCAATTCTGTTGCTGGCTCACATGTTAATAATTCCCCATTAGCTCTCACTTCATAAGTTTGTGCATCAACAGTGATTTCTGGCTGCCAATCGTTATGAATCATATCGTTTTTACTAATATTTCGTGTGTTTTTACACGCAGCAACTAAGCGTGTCATGCCTATTTTTTCAGGTACACCTAAATCAATAGAGGCCTGTGACATGAAAGTCATACTGGTTTTTGAAGGTGCTTGACCAAAACTGCCAAACATTGGGCGATAATAAACAGGCTGTGGTGTTGGTATTGACGCATTGGCATCGCCCATTGGCGCAGCCGCAATAAAGCCTCCTTTGATGATCATTGATGGTTTAATACCAAAAAATGCCGGTTTCCATAAGACTAAATCGGCTAACTTGCCTACTTCAATAGAGCCTACTTCGTGGCTAATACCGTGGCTAATTGCAGGGTTGATGGTGTATTTTGCAATATAACGTTTGGCACGAAAATTATCATTTCGTTTAGTATCTGGAGCAAGAGGACCGCGTTGTTGCTTCATCTTGTGTGCTGTTTGCCAAGTACGGGTTATTACTTCACCTATACGCCCCATAGCTTGCGAGTCAGACGAGATCATACTGATTGCTCCTAAGTCTTGCATGATATCCTCTGCAGCAATACTCTCTTTACGAATACGCGAATCGGCAAAGGCAATATCCTCAGGAATAGATGAATTCAAATGATGACAGACCATTAACATATCTAAATGTTCATCAATGGTGTTTACCGTATAAGGTCGTGTTGGGTTTGTGGACGAAGGTAATACATTGGCTTCACCACAGGCGCGAATAATATCGGGCGAGTGACCGCCACCAGCACCTTCAGTATGGTAAGTATGAATAGTACGGCCTTTAAACGCGCCTAATGTATCTTCTAAAAAGCCTGATTCATTTAACGTATCAGTATGAATAGCTATCTGTACATCATATCTTTCGGCTACAGATAAACAATTATCAATAGCTGCTGGCGTTGTACCCCAGTCTTCATGGAGCTTTAAACCACAAACACCGGCTTCAATTTGTTCTTCAATAGCTTGTGGCAAGCTTACGTTGCCCTTACCCAAAAAGCCAAAATTCATCGGAAAGTCATTGGTTGCTTGCAACATTTTATAAATATTCCAAGGCCCAGGTGTGCATGTGGTCGCTTTTGTGCCTGTTGCAGGACCAGTACCACCGCCAATCATGGTAGTGATACCAGACATTAAAGCTTCTTCAATTTGCTGTGGGCAGATAAAATGGATATGGGCATCAATACCACCAGCGGTAAGTATTTGACCTTCGCCAGCTATCACTTCTGTACCTGCGCCAATTTCAATATCTATGTTGTCTTGAATATCAGGGTTACCAGCTTTACCGATAATAGCGATACGTCCGTCTTTAAGACCCACATCGGCTTTTACGATCCCCCAGTGTTCCAAAATAAGTGCATTGGTAATAACAACATCAACGGTTTCATGACAAGATGCTTGACTTTGTCCCATGCCATCACGAATTACTTTGCCACCACCAAAAGTCACTTCTTCACCATATTCGGTAAAGTCTTTTTCCACTTCAATCCATAAATCGGTATCAGCTAAACGAACACGATCGCCAACAGTTGGCCCAAACATATGCGCGTAAGCATGTTTATCTATACTCGCCATAATTATATCTCTCTCTCTTGCTTAGCTTCAAAAGCACTGTCGATATCGCCTTGAATGTCTCCACGAAAACCAAATATACGACGCTTTCCACGGTAAGGAATGAGTGTGACTTCTCGCTCTTGCCCTGGTTCAAAGCGAATTGCAGTACTTGAGGTAATATCTAAACGGTAACCCTTAGTTTTTTTGCGATCAAAAAGCAAAGCACTGTTTACCTCAAAAAAGTGATAATGAGAGCCTATTTGAATAGGGCGGTCGCCTGAATTAGCGACAGTCACTTTTAGTCTTTCACGACCGATATTGAGTTCTCGTTCGCCGCTATCTGTTTTAATTTCACCTGGGATCATAATATATCTCTCAGTTATTTGGCTTAATCTTTGACGGTTAAAGCGCTGTTGGCTTAAACGCTACCTATTGAAGCTTTGTGGTTCAAACTTGTTTAATTTACAAAATAGGGTTGTGAACGGTTACTAACTTAGTACCGTCAGGAAATGTCGCTTCAACCTGTACATCAGGAATAAGTTCAGAAATACCATCCATTACCTGATCTCGCGTTAAAAGCGTACGGCCAAAATCCATCAATTCAGCAACAGTTTTACCATCTCTAGCTCCTTCAATTATTTCCATTGATATATAAGCCATTGCTTCTGGATAATTAAGCTTTACTCCTCGCTTTAGTCTACGCTCTGCAAGTAATGCTGCGGTAAAAATCAATAGTTTATCTTTTTCTCTTGGTAGTAAATCCATAAGTTTCTCTTTTGCGCTACGCTTTATTTATTTCTATTAATCAATTGGGCCATTAGGTATGCCAAACTCGTGGTTTAGCAGCCTTTTTATTAACTGTCAAAGGCCTTATTAGCTGCCACAGTAGTTGGAAAAGCTTCTTACAGTGCTCTGCTTGGTGACCTATATAACGTATCACCAATAAGCTATCAATATCAGTAATGCTAATGTATTTTTTTGCTTGGCTATTCTCAATAAGCGTTCGCATTTCTTCAATTAATAACTTGCGGGTTGATTGAGCTAGTGCTTGAGGTGCATAGACTAAAAAGGTGCCAAAAACACTGTAACCTGCTAAGCCTGATATATGATGGAGTATTTGGTTATCTGAAGTAATGGCAATTCGGTCATGATATTGCAACATATCATCAACATAAACACGATTTAATTGGGTGTATTGACCTTGGCTGAATAACTGTTCTGAACGGGGCAACCCCATACAGGTAATATCCCAACCTAAATATACGCTAGTATCAGTTAAGTGAACATCAACGGTATTAAATCCGTCAGCACCACTGTAAACAATGGTTTCTTGTGGGAAATTTTCACATTTTGCTTGGGCTTCTATATTGAGTGTGGTTACTTGCACTTGTTTGGAAATACCAATATTTTCATCATCGCGTGACCGATAAAAGCGATTAGCCCCTGGCGTGGTGATTAAGGTATGAGCACTTTCTTCAAGATTAATATCTACGTGTAATTCATCACCTGAAACAATGCCAGCAGGGGGGTGTAATAAGTAGATGTGTGCACAGTCTTTACCTTCAGGGTAGAAAGCTTTTTGAACAGATAGGGGGCCGTTTCGTCGGGTTCTATGTAATTGTGTGCCAGCTGCAGTAGTATTGAAGTCAAGCCCTAAACTAGCTATCCATTGTCTACTTTTCACATCTGAATACAAGCTGTTTTGTGTATCAGCTACAGTATTAATTAAAATGTCTTTCATGGTGTTACTACTTGCCACTTAAGCGGCGAGGTATTTCCCTAATACTTCTTTAGTTTATTTTGTCATGGTTACATACACAGTCTTGATATACGGCTCTAGCACTCTGACGTTTTATTTAATCTATCCAATCATCGTAATGCTTTGCTTTCGTTTGATGGCAGCCATACATACGAATAAGCAAAATAATGTTGGATTGAATAACTTCCTTGGGTTCATATAAAATAAGTATATTTGGATTAGTAAAAATAGTACATAGTTTATTTAGCGTATATGGTAGAAAAAGCATGTCTTTATTGATGTGATTTTGGGTGCTTTAATTTTTTAAATACGGGGGATTCACGTACTTTATAGAGTCTTATAAGGGGGTATTCAATCAAAGGCTTTTTTTTGTAAATGCCCGAACATGCCTACTAAATAGGGTCGTTAATCGTCATTATTTCATTGCATTATTTCATTGCATTATTGCGCTATAAATTGCAGTGGATAACGCTCTGTATAAAGCTTTAGCGGTTAATCTAGATATATTTACAGTTCTATTTAGAAGTGTTAATATTTTTCATGTTTGACTAGTTTTTATCTCTTTGTTTTTTATTCTCTTTATATAACTTTTACTCGTGGCAGGCTGCACATGACGACTTTATCCATATCATATTTTCAAACGCTGTTCTTTATCACGTCAATTTTTATCTTAGCTAACTTTAAAGTTCAAGCTACGGAGGTAGATAATGCTCTCCAGCAATCTTTAGAAAGGGTTGATAAAACCCATCAACAGCAAAAAAAGTCACAAACTAATATAAATAAATTATCTGATGAAACTCAAAAGCTTTTAAAAGCATATCAACAGATTAACCGAAATACTCAATACCAACTTGCCTACCAAGAGCAGTTACAAAAAACGATTGTAGCTCAAGAAAATAAAAAACAAGATTTACTCAATAAAATAGATAATGTAAGAACGACACAGCAACAAATTTTACCTCTCATCGAAAAAATGGCTGCTACATTAGAGAGTTTTGTGAAGTTAGACTTACCTTTTAATATCGAAAAACGCAGTCATTCAGTTGATAAACTTAAAGAGTCAATTGCAGACCCTCAGGTTTCTATGCCAGAAAAATTTCAACAATTATTAGCGTTATATAAAAAAGAGAATGCATACAGTCACAGCACAGATACTTATCAAGAACAACTAACGGACGGCTCAAATAGGCTGGTGACTTTTTTGCGTATCGGTCGCCTTTCTCTTTACTATCAAACGCTCGACGGTATGGAAAGTGGCTATTGGAATAAACCAAACAAAACTTGGGTGAAATTAATCCCTTCTTATAACCGTCATTTGTTGAAAGCGATAAAGGTAGCGCAAAACAAAGTTGTACCCTATACAATGCTTTTACCCATTCTTGTACCTGAAGCATCTAAAAGCGAGAGGGAGGAATAATGAAAAAAGCTATATTGATGATTACATTATTTTTTAATTTTTTCTCTATTTTTACATTAGCTCAAACCTCAAAAGCTCAGACATTACAGCAACTGTTAGAACAAGTTAGATTAGAGCAAGAGCAAAACCTCAATAAGATTTCACAACGTGAAGCTATTTTTATATCTGAAAAATCTAAACAAAAAAGCATTTTGTTTAAAGCAGAAAAAAACTTTGTTGAAATAAAAAAACAAAACCAGCCTCTAATTAAACAAAGCAAAGCGAATAAAGAAGAAATAGCAAAGCTGTCGCAAAAACTTGAGATAGAAATATCTGCATTGGGAGACATTTACTCCGTTTTAAATCAGTTTACCAGTGAGGTAAACCCGCAGTTACTTGAATCTATGACTCAAGGGCAATTTCCTCAAAGGCAAACAACGTTAAACGCAATAAAAGATAAGCAGAGTCTTCCTGATTTAGCGCTTATTTCAGATTATTGGTTGATGTTACAGCACGATATGACACATTCAGGTAATAGTGAGACTTTCAGTGCACCTGTTATAGATGAATTAGGTTTTACTAAAAATCAGCAGGTTACACGCATTGGAACTTTTACTGCTTTTAGTCAAGGGCATTATTTACAATGGCTCCCGCTTTCAAAAACCTTTCTTCAATTACAGAGGCAACCAGAAAGCGACTTAATTGAACTTGCCAAAAATTTTTCAATAGATAACCATCATATTCAGCCTGTTATTATTGATCCCAGTCAAGGGGAGTTATTAGTATTACATGGTGAAAAAGCCAAAATGACAGAACACGTTCAAGCTGGAGGAAATGTTGGTTATATTATTATCGGGCTAGGTGCTATTGGGGTGTTGCTTGCAGTATACCGCTTTATATATCTTTTTATTGTTCAAACTAAGATTAATATGCAACGCTTAAACATTGAAAATCCCAAAAATAATAATCCGCTTGGTCGTATATTATTAGCAGGTCAGTCAAGTCATGCTTGCGATAATCGCCTTGAATTTGAATTAGATGAAGCTGTATTAAAAGAGGTTATGCCATTGGAACGTGGTTTAGGTTTTTTAAAAGTACTCACCGGAGTTGCTCCATTACTCGGTTTGCTTGGAACGATTACGGGCATGATAGAAACATTCCAGTTAATGAGCCTTTATGGATCTGGTGATGCCAAATTAATGTCATCAGGAATTTCTCAAGCACTTGTTACCACCGCTTTAGGTTTAATTGTTGCGATACCTTTGCTTTTTTCTCACAATATTATCGCGACAAGGTGTAAACGCATTGTTCATTTGCTTGATGAACAAAGTGCTGGCTTGATGGCTCGCTTTTTAGAAAACACAGAAAATACCGGTGAGCTAAAGGAATAATTTGAACGCTTTAATGTTACAAACCATGTTTTATAAATTACAGCACTTTATTGAGTTGGGTGGTGATGTGGTTATCGTTATATTGGTGGTATTATTTTTATTATGGTTTCTTATTCTAGAGCGGTATTATTTTATTTATGTAATTTATCCGCGTTTAATTAAAAAGATACTTTTTCAATGGCAACAAAGAAGTGAACACAGTTCTTGGAAAGCAATACACATTAGAAATATGCTTATAGCCGAAGTCAAGGATAAATTAAGCATAAATATTTCAACGATTAAAACATTAATTTTACTTTGTCCGTTACTTGGGCTTTTAGGGACAGTTATCGGTATGATAGAGGTGTTTAATATGCTTGGAAATACAAATAGTAGCGACCCTAAAATTATGGCAGCAGGTGTTTCAAAGTCAACTATTCCGACAATGGTTGGTTTAGTCGTTTCTTTGTCTTGTTTTTATTTTAATAGCCATCTAAATAAACTCGTGGTCAATAAAGTTCGTCTTCTATCGGATAAGTTACCTCTTTTAGTTCAGCAAAATACGCTTCTTAAAAAATCATGATACGTTTCAGTTACTTCTTTGCCAAAATAGCGAAAAACCTATTGCTTGCAATGATGGCATTGTTATTGAGTTACGCTGTCTTTCTATTTATGTACAGCTTTGTTATCCAAAAAGAATATGAGAGTGAAGACTTTAATACCTTTATCGTTACTAACATAACTTTGCCTGATGAAAAGCCCCCTGAACCAGATAAAGAAGAACCACAAGAAAATATTGAAGATATGCCACAAACCCAATCACTGGCATTAAAGCCTTTAGTGATAACCACAAACACTCCTTCAATCGTTAATCCTATGCTAGAGACAAATTTATCGTTAAAACCATTTGAATTTGATAAATCCGCTTCTCTGAAAGGGTTATCCTCAGTCACTCGCTCTTTTAACCAAGGGAAAAGTATTGTGAATGTCGGGGAAAAGTTCGCTCCCGTAGCCTCACTTCAGCCTGATATACCTGAAATGGCATGGATAAATCGAATAAATGGCTGGGTTGAAATATCAATTGACATTAATGAAAATGGAAAAGTTACTCAGGTCAATATTCTAGATTCAGCACCTAAAGGTGTCTTTGAAGATGAAGTCACTAAAGCAATTTATCGTTGGCTTTATAGGCCTTATGTTTTTGAAGGAAAAGCGGTAGCAATAAAATTAAAGCAGAGAATTGAATTATTCTGGGAGGATTACCCCAACAATGTTAATCTCTAAATCTATTAAAATTAAGAAAAATAAGTCAGGTATTAACTTTAGCATCTTTTCTTTTTATTTTTTTCTTACTGCTTTAATGTCTTACAGCTTTAGTTTTAAATTTGCGCTTGCGGAGCAATACAAAAGTTATATTATTATAAATGAAGAAAAAAAATCCAATAATCTATTAACCACCCCTGATTTACTTGCTCAAAACCTAGATAAAATTAATCAAGCACAACGCGCAGTTGCTGAAAGGTTTTTAGCGCGACATTTTGTTGAACAAAAACAATATAGCAAAGCGATCAATTTTTACCTAAAAGCATTATCAAATGAAGTCGCGCATAATAAAATTGACAACCAAAATTCAAGCAATGAAAAGCCTAACAATGAACAGCCAAGCAAAGCTATGTCTATATACGCTAAGCAGCAAATGCTTGAGGAGTTAAGTTATGTTTATTTGCTAAACCAGCAGTACCAAGACGCTTTAAATACTTTAAACAAACTTCAACAAGTTGATAACTCAATTAGCCAACAAAAAAATAATAGTAAGTTTAGTGACCAACAAAAAGCATTTCAAGTAAAAGAAAATAAAAGAAAAATAAGAAATACTTTAATGCATGCTCAAGCTCTCTTTTATTTACAAAAGTATGATGAAGCAACATTGGTTTTGAGTAAAGTATTTAACCAGTCAGCACTTAACAAAAACTCTTATTTTACCCCGTCTGATGTAGAGCAAGCCTTATATTTTTATTACCATATGCAGGCTAATTTACCCGCTGCGAATTGTTTAAGCTACTTATTATTATTAATGCCCAATAAAAAATCATATTGGCAAACGCTTGCTTATGTATATCAAAAAATGGGTTTACTCAATATGGCGCTGGATACGCTTGTTCTTGCAGAAAAGCAATTTACCCAAGGTAAACAAAATGCATTAAACAATGATAACTCGGCATTTGATCAAGCGAATTACGATTGGCTAATCAATTTATACATTGAAAATAAATTGTTCTATCAAGCAGCAAGTAAGCTTTCTGAGCTATTAGAACAAAAACGTTATCCAGATAAAGCACAAACCTATTATCAATTATTTAGTTTGTGGTTTCATGCCAAAGAATTTGACCTAGCACTTGAAGCATTAAATACCAGTGCAAAATTACAACAAAGCCCTGAATATTTCATTCAATTAGCCCAGTTGCACTTGCAGCAAAACAACTGGGTTGAAACTGAAAAAGCCGTTTTGAGTGCCTGTAAAAATGGGCTGAAGGATGAACAAGTAGGTATAGCAAACTTGTTGTTAGGTGTTCAATATGCGCACCGAGGAGAAAGAGAACAGGCAAAACTAGCGTTTTACAATGCCAACCTAATGGGGGGGACAGTGCAAGAGTCAGCTCAATGGTTAAAGTATTTAAATAACGGTAAAGTCGAGAAAACGCTTGATCCATATCGACCTTTTACAGGTATTTGTGTGCCGAAATCAGAATTATCAATGCTTCACTTACTTACCTCCACGAAGGAGAAAGAATTTTCTATTAAAAAGGCAACTAGCATCACAGATCAACTAAAATCAGAGCAAGAACAATATGTAGAAAAAACTCAAGCTAAAGCCAAGTTAAACACAATAATTAAAAGTATTGATGATGAGTTTTTTTATGGTGTTAAAATTGCTGCGAGCCCTGAATCTATTCAAAGTAAAATCTTTAATAGTGCATTAAGGATTAACAAGGCATTATTTCGTAAACAGAAAAAGAGTAATGGCTCTTTGCAATTGTTAATTGATAGTCGAAATTTCTTTCAAGACAACAAAATGAATTTTACACTGGCTGTACCTACAAGCACTAAAGTGACGAGAACAATGAATCTTCGTCCTATAAAGATGCCTAAATCTAGAGCTTACAGTTATATATTTACTGGGAGTCTCAACGACTCCATGGCTATCTGGAAGAAATTAAACCAACATGCCCTTGAGCAGGGGGAAGAACCTTGTGGTAAAAACCGGCTGATTTTTCTAAAGCGAAATGGAAATGATGACTTGGAATTAGAGCTACTATTAGGTATTTTATAGTCGTTATGATATACCTTATTTTTTTGGTATATGTCTTTTACCGTCAAAGGAATACTTTTAAGCGTTACATATATTCAAAATATATGGAGGTTTGACTGGTTATTCAAGCCTATATTTTATTCGCCTTGCTAACTTTAGTTAGCTAACTTATTGCGCATTGGCAATGCTTTACTAATATCACAGGAATATGTATATGACTCGTAATTTGGTAATGTTTGGAGTGGCAATCATGTTTCTTTCAGGTTTTAGATCATCTTATAAACATAATTAATTCGAATCCTTAGAAGTGAAATTAGATCCAAGCTTAGGTGTGTTAATTTCTACACCAGATAATGGTTGGTATGATCAAACAGAATATAAACAATGGGGTCGAATAACAGCAAACACTGTGAGAGCCGCTTTTTAAAAATTCACCTGAAATCACTATTATGATTGATTGTAAAGGTAAGAACTGTTTAGAATCTATTGGTTCAAATAAGTATGGTTATTTTGTTCAACCTATAATCTTGCACTGGGCAGATAGAGCAACGGAATGGCCTGGAAAATCAGATAAAGTAGAAAATCAGTTTATTATATAGGATGCAAAGACACAAAAAGAGATCGGCAAAACTAACTTTACAGGCAAGAGTAAGTGGTTAACACTTGGGGGAGAAAATCCTCAGGATTTATAGAGCCAACAAGAAAATATGTTGAAAGTTTTTATAAATAAACGCTACAAGCCTTTAAGTTAGAACAATAGCCATTTCTTGAAATGGCTATGAGTTTATAAAAATCTAATCCCTTCATGCTCTGTACTAACCTTCATCATTATATGGTTATTGCAATGAGATTCATTAATGAAACCTAGTGAGGGCATACACTTTTTCTACACAGGCGATAATTTCGAAAGTGCCCAATCGCTATTGATAATGCGCCAATGATTGTTGCAACACGCTCAGCAGACTCACCAAGAACATCATGTCCAATGGTTGCTGTTAAGGTTAAAACAATCAGACCCGTTAAACCAAACGAAGCGACAAACCAGCTTTTATGCCTTTTACAGCCTAGAGAAAGTGAAACGAGGCTAAGCGGAATAACTAGCCAAAGTAGTAGTTCGTGAAATAATTCCTGCCCCAAAATAGTGGCACTAAAAGCGGGGAATACACCTAATATAATAGGAAGCGAAAGACAGTGGATTGCACAAATTGCAGAAATTGAGATAGCATACTTGTCTAAAAAAAGGGGAAGCTTATTAAGGTTTGGCATGGTTAATTAAATGACTTGTTACGTTATAATGTCACATTATCTGATAAATTTAATTATTGTCAAGTTAACATTGTGTTAAACGACGTACATTGCATTAAAAATATACTCCTTATATATAAATATACTTAGACTTAATTGTTTTAATAAAGCTGATTTATGAAAGAACCGCTAGCAAGTCTATTCTGCTTTTTTACTTGTATTTGCACTTATTCCTTATGGTTATAGTTTTTCTCAAGGTGTTATTATCTTTGTTACTTTTGGGATAATATTGGAAATGAGTTTTTGGTTTGGTTTTTTTGCTAAAAAGAAGAAGCTTAAGGTATCTCTTAAGTCTTTGAACGAACTTTAAATCATATGAAATAGAGGCGATGCGCTTTAGCTATTTTATAGAAAAAATCCCAATATAAACATTTGTTATTGTTCTATTTAAAAGAAAAAATAATCATTAATAGGCAATATCAAGACTAAATTTTTAAAGTATGTGGACATTTTTAAAAGTTATAACTATCTTAAATATTAAGCTTAAATTTATATACTATTTGTAAGTAGTTAAGTGCTTTTAATAATATATTTGATTTAATTAAAATCTTTGTTAATGGAGTGAGAAAGACCAACTTTATCATTAAATAGATATCTATCAGACGATAGATTATAGGAGTTAGGTATGTTAGGCGAAGACCATTCTTTACTAAATGAGTTTCCAGAATATAAAGATAAGATCGATAGATTAAACAAAAAAGATAACGCTTTTGCGTCAGATGCTAAAAGGTATCATGATTTAGATACTGAAATTAGAAAACTTGAACTTGATAATGCTCCTATTGATGACAGTTCTTTACATCAAATGAAGCATGACCGATCTGCGCTAAAGGATGCGCTATATCAAAAAATCACGGCATAACACTTTAAATAGATGATAACACGTTAATGAACTCATAGAAGCCTTTACTGAGAAGATATACTTAGACGTGTTATTGATAAAATCAAGTCATATTATTTTGTTAGGTTGGTGTTTTAGCTTATACGGCGCCTTTTAAAAGTGTTATTATTGCACTTTATTTAAGTGCTTAAACTGTTTCCATGAAGATAGAGATATATAAGCATAAATTTTAGTTGTTCTTTATAGGATTTTATATGCGGTTTTTATCTCGACGTTTAGTCATGCCCAATGATTTAAATTATGCAAACTCGCTTTTTGGTGGGCGTGCATTAGAGTGGATTGATGAAGAGGCAGCAATTTATGCAATATGTCAGTTAGAAACCAATTGCCTCGTGACAAAACACATTGGTGAAATTAGTTTTGAGTCACCCGCAATGCAAGGTGATATTGTAGAGTTTGGCTTAGAAACAAAAAAAGTGGGTAATAGTTCAATTACGGTAACTTGTTTAGTTAGAAATAAAGCCACAAAAAAAACAATTTGTTTAGCGGATGACATTGTTTTTGTCCAGGTTGACCCAGACACAAGACAACCTATGAAGCACGGTAAAACATTAGAAATGCTGAATAAACGTCTTTCACAGGAAATGGAAAGTTTAAACTTATAGTCTGCTCATGAAAGTTAAGAGGAAAATGCTAATTTGTAATAAATTGGCCTTTTCTATTTTTACCGTTTGAAAAGGTTAATGAATAATAGGGGCTGTTAAACTTTCATTTTATAGCTCTATTGCTCTTAAAAAGAGTAACACGCTTGCAAGCAACCCGAAAGGCTATAGCACATTGATGCAGTATAGGGAGGAGGCCATCAGGTTAGCTACATAGCAGTAATTATGCATGTTATCTTAAAAAATTAGCTTGGAGCAGAGACTAAAATGAAAATTAAACAGCCTCTAGAATAAGTATAACAATATTAACTTGTTGAACATGCTAAAGCATATTAAGCTTTAACTATAAAAACCAATACGAAAAAATAGGAACCCTATGCTTGAAAATACTTTTAAGTTATCAATGCTAACCATTGTATCGTTATCGCTTGCTGGCTGTTTACAAAAAGAAGCGCAAGACACGCAAGCTGTTATTAACAAAAACCCTTTTCCAAGTACCTACTCACCACTTCCTCAAAAAAACATTTTGCTGACTAATGCCACCGTTTTAACCGGTACGGGTGAACGTATAGATAAAGCGAATGTTCTTATTTCTGATGGCAAAATAACAGGCGTGGGGGTTAATTTTAAAGCCGAAAATGCAACGGTTATCGATGCTACTGGTAAATGGATAACACCAGGTATTATTGATGTGCACTCACATTTGGGTGTTTATCCAAGCCCATCTGTTAGCTCGCATCAAGATGGTAATGAAATGACATCACCTAATACCGCTGAAGTTTGGGCTGAGCATAGTGTTTGGCCTCAAGACCCTGGTTTTGAAACAGCTAGAGCGGGGGGGATTACAACGTTGCAAATTTTACCGGGTTCAGCCAACTTATTTGGTGGTCGAGGGGTTACCTTGCGTAATGTGCCAAGCACAACAATGCAAGGGATGAAATATATTGATGCACCTTATGGTTTGAAAATGGCCTGTGGTGAAAACCCTAAGCGTGTTTACGGTACGAGAAAAGAATTACCTTCTACCCGAATGGGTAATGTAGCCGGTTATCGAAGTGCTTGGTCTGCAGCGACAGAATACAAAAGAGCATGGGATAAATACAATGCTGACTATGCGGCGGGTAAAAACCCAGTAGCGCCGAAAAGAAACCTTGAACTTGATACGCTTATGGGAGTTTTAGACGGTGATATCTTAATTCATAACCATTGTTATAAAGCTGAAGAAATGGCTGTGATGATCGATTTAGGTAAAGAGTTTAACTATAACTCAGGCACTTTCCACCATGCGATAGAGGGTTATAAAATTGCAACAGAACTTGCTGAAAACGGCAACTGTGCTGCTATGTGGCCTGATTGGTGGGGCTTTAAAATGGAAGCTTATGACATGGTTGAAGAAAATGTTGCTATTGTTGATGCCGTTAAAGACTCTTGTGCCATTGTTCATTCCGACTCTGGCGTAACGATTCAACGCTTGAACCAAGAAGCGGGTAAAATACTTTACCGAGCCAATGAAAATGGTTTTGAACTTCAACCTAAAGATGCCATAAAATGGATAACACTTAACGCCGCTAAGTCTTTAGGGGTTAACGATTCTACCGGGAGCTTGGAAGTAGGTAAAAATGCTGATGTGGTTTTATGGAATTCAAATCCGTTTAGTGTTTATGCTCAAGCAGAGCAAGTATTTATAGATGGCGCAAAAGTTTATGATCGCTTTGATAAAAAGTACCAAGCCAAAAGTGACTTTTTGCTAGGTCAAGAAGGAGGAGAATAATCATGAACTTTCATTATAAAAAAATAGCCAAAGCCATATGTACTATTGCAACTTTTTCAGTAGCAACCATAACCAATACCGTTATTGCCGATGACAACAATCGTTTTGCGATTATCAATGCAAAAGTTTTTACCGCTTCAGACGCCGGCGTTCTAGAAAATGCTACTGTTGTCATTGAGGGTAAAAAAATTATTGGAGTTCACCCTGAAGGCGAAAAAACTAATCCATTGACTAATATGAAAGTTATTGTTGATGCCAATGGTGGTGTTTTAACGCCAGGCTTTATTAGTTCAATGAATAGCTTAGGTTTGGTTGAAGTGGGCGCGGTTTCGAGTACAAGAGACGGACACGATAGCAAAGCTAACTATACGTTAGACAGTAGTTTAGCGTTTAATCCAAGGTCGACATTAATCGCCTATTCACGTAAAGGTGGCATTACATCGAATGTGGTTTCGGCAAGTGCTGGCGAAGGTTTATTTGCAGGGCAAACATTTGTCGCAGATTTATCGGGTAATGCTAACAGTATAATTGCAAAACAAAATGCTGTTACGATTCATCTTGGCGGAAAAAGTAAAGGATCACGTGCAAAAGCGCTACACGAGTTAGAAATTGCTTTATTTGATAAAAGTGAAGAATTAGCGAAAGCTGACAAAAAAGAAAAATCTAAAAAGACAATTGCTGAAGATAAAGCAAAAGTTTCTTTAAAAGAGCAAGTGAAAATTGACTTACTGTTGGCAGATAAGCCACTTCTAGCTTATGTGAATAGAGCAAGCGATATACTTGTTTTATTAGCACTGAAAGAGCGGTTTAAGTTTGAGCTTGTTTTAGTTGGTGCAAGCGACGCTGTGTTAATAAAAGAAGATATCGCAAGAGCAAAAGTTCCGGTTTTAATGAGTCCAATAAATAGTTTACCTGGTAGTTTTGATTCATTACATGCCTCATTAGACAACGCTACAAAGTTAAATGAAGCAGGTGTTATGGTTCTCTTTATGCCTAATGGAGATGCTCATAATATCAATCAATTACGTTTTGATGCTGGTGTTGCGGTTGCTAATGGATTTGATTATAACGAAGCGATAAAAGCTGTTACAGCGAATGTTGCTGATGTTTTCAACTTAAACTCAGGAAGCATTGAAGTGGGTAAGAAAGCGAATATTGTTTTATGGAATAATGACCCTTTCGAATTGAGCTCACATGTTCAAAAAATGTGGATTAACGGTGTTCCAACTTCAACTAAGTCAAGACAAGATGCACTTCGTGATCGTTACATGACTGAAAGTGAATTACCAAGGTCTTATTCTAAAATTAAATAGATTACTTTTATTTTTCTAGCTTACAATTGCTACAAGGCCATTATCCTTATAAGACATAAAGACATAAAGACATAAAGACATAAAGACATAAAGAGGTATTTAACAAGGTTGTGAAATTGCTTTCAATAACTATTAGGAATATTTTATGAGTGACAAAAAAAACATCTCGATAAATGCCTATTCACTAATTTTATCGTTAGTATTAATTTTTTTAAGTTTTATCTGCATTGCGCAAGCAACCGCTTCTCAGTCTAAATATAAAGCAGAAACCATTAATGATATTTACGTTCCTATTGATGAGCTTCAATTTAGTTTAACTCCTTTAAGTCTTGAAGAAAGTAAAATTGAAGTTGATGCTTGGACGCTTGTTTTAAAAAAGCACATTAAACTCGTAAGTGAAGTTGATATATTATTAAGTCAAAATCAAAAGCACATTCAGGCGGCATTAAATCTTGCTGATATGAGTGCAGACAGTGCTAAGACTTTTGAAAAAGAACAAAAAACATTAGCCCATAAAAAAGAGGTGAAGCAAAATTATCAAAAACTTATCGCAGAAGTAGACAAATTGTCAGAAAATGAAGATAAAAAAGAAGCTGTAAAAGAAATGATCAGTAATGAGTATTCAGATAGTGAGTCTTTAAAAGCGCTGTCAGAAAAAGCAGAAGAGTATAGTGAAAAGTTAGTCACAAAGCGTAGCCTGTTTATTAATAACAAAACTTTGTTACGAGAACAAAAGAATGATTTGTTAGAGCGTTACCTTGTTGTGCTTGATAACTGGGAAGCTAAAGGCGGAGATGCGAAGTTAAATAGACTGTATGTTGATGCAGTAAGTGATACAACGGCAGTTGACTTAACCGATAGGAATACAGCTTGGTTAACGATTAAAGGTTGGATGTGGTCAAAAGATGGTGGCGTTTTTTGGTTAACTCGCGTTGTTAAATTTTCGCTTGCATTATTATTTGTATATTTAGTCTCATTACTTGTAGGTAAAGTTGCTGATGCATCATTGTCACTTAATCATAAAATATCGAGTTTGCTAAAAGAATTCATACAAACCTCAGCAAGAAGGGTAGTTTTAGGCATAGGTTTTTTAATGTCCTTAACCATAATTGAAGTCAACGTTGGACCTGTTTTAGCCTTAATTGGTGCTGCAGGTTTAGTTATTGGTTTAGCATTGCAAAGTACGCTTAGTAACTTTGCAAGTGGTATGCTAATTCTTATTTACCGCCCATTCGATGTAGGCGATGCTATCAAAATTGATGGTTCATCAGGCTTTGTTCATTCAATGACGCTTTTGTCTACTATAATTAAAACCTTTGATAATCAGCATCTTATTATTCCTAATAATTCAGTTTGGGGCTCAACAATTGTCAATGTGACAGGTAGCTCAACAAGGCGTGTGGATCTTGTCTTTGGTATAGGTTATAGCGATGATATGGAAAAAGCTCGACAAATTATGGTTGATGTTTTAGAAAAACATCCCGCTGTGTTAAAGAAACCAGAGTTTATGGTTAAAGTGCATGAGCTCGGGGACTCTTCAGTCAACTTTATTTGTCGTCCTTGGGTGAAAACATCCGATTATTGGAATGTCTACTGGGATGTGACGCTTGAGGTGAAGGAGCAGTTTGATCTACAAGGTATTACCATTCCTTTTCCACAAAGGGATGTGCATCTTCACAATGTGCAAGCTGAGCAACCTAAGCAACCTAAGTTAGAAGAAAGCAAAATGGCTAAAACCCAAACACATGAATCAAAATAACATAAAACAGAAACCCCTAAAGTTGAGGCAGTTAAAAGCAATGTGTCTAGAGGTAATGTGTTTAATCTTCCGAATTTAAAGATGATAATTCAGAAGCTTAAATACTAAAATTTCATTATGCTTAGCATTGTATTGCTAAGTTTTATTTAAGATTATTTTACAATAGTGTAGAATAATCTTTTTTTATATAAACACTTAACTGTATGGCTCTAGTTTTCATGCGTAACTGCTTACCCTTCTTTATTCTATTTAGCACTTGTCATGCCATCGCTTTTACTAGTGACTTACCTCTTACTGTAAAAAATAAACCTAGCCAAACACAGTCCTCCAAAGAAAACTTATCTAATCTTAGTTCAGAAAAAGTAGATTCAATTTATGTAAAAGTTAACCGTGAAAAAGAACTAGCTGGCACCCAAAGGCCTAAAATTGGTTTAGCTTTAAGTGGTGGTGGCGCGAAAGGCGCAGCACATATAGGGGTTTTAAAAGTACTAGAAGAGCATAATATTGCTATTGATTATGTAGCAGGTACAAGTATTGGATCTTATGTAGGAGGTCTCTATGCTCTAGGCTACAATGCTTCTGAAATAGAAAAAATTATGCTCGAACTTGAATGGAATAGAGGTTCCTCAGACTTTATTCCTCGCGAAGACCTTCCATATGAAGATAAACAACATCGAGACCGTTTTAATATCGCATTAAGAGCAGGGTATAGCGACTCGACATTTAAAATGCCAACTGGCCTTATTCTCGGTCAATCCGCTTCACTTTTAATGCAAAAATCTATAGGCATTATTCCTCTTGTTGACGACTTTGATAACTTATCTATTCCGTATAGAGCTGTTGCTAGTGATATTGCTACGGCGAAAGCCGTTGTCATTAAGTCAGGCAGTTTAGCTAAAGCAATAAGAGCCTCAGCATCAGTGCCAGGCATTTATGAGCCAGTTAATGTTAATGGACAATTATTGGTCGATGGTGGTATTACCAATAATATGCCGATTGAAGTAGTAAAAGCGATGGGCGCAGATATCGTTATTGCAGTGGATATAGGCTCGTCATTATTAGAGCAAAATGAAATTAACACCACTATTGATGTTGTTAATCAACTCTCAACTATTTTAACAAACAATACCACCTTGATTCAAAAAACATTACTAGCCGAAAAAGACATATTAATTAGGCCTCAAATAGATGACTTAGGCACGACAGATTTCTCTATTATGCCTAAAGCGTTAGAACTAGGAAAAGAAGCCGCCATACTTCATATAGAAGATATTAAGCAATACAGTCTTTCTAATGAAGAATACCAAGCTTATCTCACTTATAAAAAACAAGTCAAAGATGATTTGTTTAAAAATGTTGATAAGCCAACAAATAAGATTAACTTCGATAATAAGTCTTCTGTTAATGACATTATAGTAAAAAAACACTTTAGTGTTGAAGAAGGGGAAGTTGTAACGCAAACTAAATTAGAGGAAGCCATTACCACGGTTTATTCATTGAATGATTTTCACTTTGTCGGAGCAGAATTTACAGATACAGACGAGGGCAGAGAGTTAACGTTAACAACCCAAGAAAAATTATGGGGGCCGAATTACCTTGATTTAGGTTTTAATTTACAAAGCGACTTTACCAATAAAGTGGTTTTTTCTTTAGATTTAAGTTATGTGCTTACCAATGTTAACCAACGAGGCGGTCGCTGGGAGAATGCAGTTAAAGTTGGTTGGGAATATGGATTTGAAACAGTATTTTACCAGCCTCTGACACCCGAAGAAAACTTATATTCAGTTGCTAGAGGCGAGTTTTCTCAAAATAAATGGGATGAATGGAAGAATAGGCCCCAAATAGAAAATAGATTTGCCCGAACGGAATTTGGCTTGGGTTACAATTATTCAGATCACGGTATACTTGAGTTTGGTGCATTAGGAGAGAATGGTAAAGTATCTGTTATGGGGAATAGCCAAGAAAATTTTGATTACTATTCTTTTGGTGGTTATTTTTCTTTTAATTTTGATACCTTAAACATTATTAACTTTCCTACCGAAGGCAATAAGTTTTCATTTAATACTTATTATTTAAAAGACACTTATGATGCCTCTCCTGAGTCAATTGATGAGTTATCCTTAACCATGACGTTAGACTGGCGAGGAGCATTTAGTATAGGTAATCATAGCTTTATGGGGATTGCCTCGTTAGCAACTTCTAAAAATAAAGATGAACATGACTTTACTATTCATGTAAGTGAATTAGGTGGATTTTTAAATTTATCAGGTTACCAAAAGGATGCACTTATTGGCGCACATAAAGTTTTTGGTGCTATTGTCTATCAATATGACTTGGGGCGTAAACTCTTTGGACAAGAGGGTTTACCTATGTATTTAGGTACGAGTGCAGAGCTTGGTAACGTTTGGCAAAATGAAGAAAGCGTTGAAATGAGCGATTTAATTGCAGCAGGTAGCATTTACTTAGGCGTTGATACCAGTTTCGGCCCTGCTGTTATCGGTGCTGGTTACTCTAATGGCGGTGAATCTTCCATGTTTATTTCTTTAGGTAAAAATTGGTAACACTTCTTTTTTAAACATTTCAATTATAAAAACTTTCAATAAAGGTAATATTAAAATGCCAAGAGTATTATTTTATAATAATAGCAGCAGGGTTAGTCAAAGCTCTATTAGTGATGATATTTCAATTGTCACTATTGAAAGCAATAAGTGTTCGGCCTCTGTTAGTTTATATGCTGGGCATGTATTACAGTGGCAACCTAAAGGGCATAAACCGGTTTTTTGGGTGAGTGACAATGCGGTTTTTGAACCCGGTAAAGCGATTCGAGGCGGAATTCCAATTTGCTGGCCTTGGTTTGGCGCTTTCCCTACAGAAATGCTGTTAAATAAAAGTGAAAAAACTTACGACATATATAGTCATGGCTTTGCACGGATAAGCCAATGGGCATTGAAGCAAGTTAAAGAAACAGAGCGTGGAATTGAAATAGAGCTTTCTTTTTCTGGAGATAATTACCACCCTGCATGGCCTTTTGCTTTTACATTAACTCAGCGATTGATCTTTGGTGAAACTTTTTCACAAGAATTAATTATAACCAATCTAGGCTTCAACAAAGCAGATCATGATAAGACCACAACCGAATTTGAATTACCTCAAGCTATGTTCACAGGGGCTTTGCATAGCTATTTTGCTGTAGGTTCCGCCAGTGAAACCAGTGTGCATGATTTAAGGGGTATTTATTTTGAAGATAAGCTGATAACACCTGTCTCACAAGAAAAAGAAAAGCCCCAATCAAAGCATGTCCCCAATGCTGTAGAGCAATGCTTAGGTCCTATAGATCGTATTTACCACAGTTCAAAAGACTTGTTTATAAACGATAAAATTAATAAAAGAAACATTAAATTATCAACGAATAATACAAACCAGTGGGTGCTATGGAACCCTGGCGTTGAAATAGCTAAGCAAATGAGTGATGTTCACTCTAATGCAGAGAATGAATTTGTTTGCTTAGAAGCGGCTAATACTAAACCAATTGTCTTACCTGAGGGCAAGGAAGTTAAAGTTTTTCAACATATTAGTCTAGAGTTCAGTGAATAAATAAACTTAAGTGTAACTTAGTTGTTATATAACTTATAAATAGAACATTTAAAGTTAGAATTAGCTTATACGTAAATGCTTATGGAGAATTTGTTGGGTAAAAGGTATTTTTAAGTAAAAGCCCCTGGGTAATGTCATAAAAGGCTCTCCGTCACAATTATAAGCCTTAGTTCGAGATTTTGAATTTGCCGCTTTTGGACGAAGCTGTAACACTTGGCCATGCTTGCCGTTGATATTTTCTACTTCTCCTAACACAATCATATCGGTTAGCTCTTGCCAATCTAAGGCGAGCAGCGCTTCCTCTTCAGGTGATGGTGACCATATAAAAGGTGTTCCTACTACTCTTTCGGGTAAAAGCGTCTCTTTACTTGTAATGATAGGAACCCATAAAACCCGAGAAAGTTTTTTTCTTACCCAGCAATTTTGCCAATTAATGCCCACTAAGTTTGTTAAAGGTGCCACACTGACAAAAGTAGTTTCAAGCGGTTTACCTAGGCTATTAATTGGTAAAGTTTTCAACTCAATACCTAAATTTGGGAAGTCTGGCTCGGGCCTCGAGCTTGCACTTGCTCCAAGAACATGTTCAAGCAATAAACCAACCCAGCCTTTATTCTTCAGCAAATTCTTAGGCACCTTTATATTATATTGTAATGCAATTTCACCAAGGCTAAGACCTGCAAGATTTTGAGCGCGTTCAATTAACTCTGATTCGCTTTGAGGAATTACAATATTACTATTATCTATTGCCATTATTTTTCAGTCATCTGTTACAGAGTAAAGGTTGAAAGTGAGGTTATAGAGAGCAAGGTTAAAGGTTAAAGGTTAAAGGTTCAAGCACAAGGGAAATATATGTTGCTAATAAAATGTTTTTATCGATAAATATTAATTGCCCAATGGCCTTGTTTATGTTTGAATTACTTTAATATTTAATAGTTGTCAGGAGTTCCTGTGATTGATGCCGAAGGCTACCGAGCCAATGTCGGCATAGTTATAATTAACAACAGGGGGCAAGTATTTTGGGCAAGGCGATTTGGGCAACATTCTTGGCAGTATCCGCAAGGCGGAGTTGATCAAGGCGAAACAGCTGAACAAACTATGTATCGAGAGTTATATGAAGAAGTTGGCTTAAAACCTGAACATGTCAAAATAGTTGCCTCAACAAGGCACTGGTTAAAATACAAATTACCAAAGCGTTATATCAGACATGACAGTAAACCTGTTTGTATTGGGCAAAAACAGAAGTGGTTTTTATTACAATTAACCGCTCCTGAATCATCAGTTGATTTATTACACTCTTCTCATCCAGAATTTGATGATTGGCGTTGGGTAAGTTATTGGTATCCAATTCGACAAGTGGTGTCTTTTAAACAAGAAGTTTACCGAAAAGTCATGAAAGAGTTTGCACCTCATGGCTTGGCGTTTTCTTTCGAAAAACGTCCAGATAAACGAAAGCGCCGTTAATCATTATAACTATGGTCAGGTGTAAGAACATTAAATTGGCTACTTACACAAAAAGGCCCGCATTATTGTGGGTCTTTTTTTTCCTTTCTTATGAAAAATACTTATTCTATTGAATTGAGATAAGTTCTCATTTTAACTAATTATTGCTTATCTAAATTACTATAAAATTGACGATTTCTTTACCTATTTGCTTTACGATGTGCTTTTTGTTATCACTATTTGCCTAGTCTTATCCTGTTTATGCTAAAATGCACAACAAGTACTTACGACAGTGAGTGTGAGATACGTGTATGCATAATTTTATAGTGTAATTTGAACTTGTTCATTTAGTTGTTGTCAACTTCGCGACATAAAACATTCCAATATTACGTTACTCTAAATATCGAGAGTAATACCAAATATATTAATTACCTGAACATATTTAATCCCTTGTTTTTGAATATTTTGATATGAGTGGTTAAAACGTTATTTAATGAGGTTGGTATGATATGTGGTCAATCTTTGCTTTATGTTAAAACATTTTTTCATAGTACAAACAAAAAAATACTATCAATAAACAATAGACAAATTAAGACGTAAAATAAGAAAAGGTTAGTGATGTTAATTACAGTATTTAGTTTATGTGCTCTCTTAGGAGCGCTCGCAGGGGTTTTAGCCGGTTTGCTCGGTATTGGTGGCGGCTTAGTTATTGTGCCAGCACTTGTGTATTTATTACCGCAACTAGGTGTAGAACCAAACTTAGTAATGCCTATGGCACTTGCAACATCACTAGGCGCTATTGTCGTTACTTCGTCCAGTGCTATGTTTGCTCATCATAAAAATGCGAACATTCCATGGCATATTGCTAAACCGCTTATATTGTTTGTTGCGTTAGGTTCTTTTTCAGGAGCTTTTATTGCTGAATTGCTCTCGACAGAGGCGCTGACAAACTTTTTTGCCGGTGCAGTTATAGTTTTGGCTACCTACATGTTATCTGCAATGCGCTCGGAACGCACAAGAGCAATGCCTTCTATCTACTTTTTACAAATAGTCGCTTTTGTTGCCGGTGTTATTGCTAGTTTAATGGGAATGGCAGGTGGGGCTATTCTAGTTCCCGTACTAACCTATTTTGGTATTACTTTAAGACATAGTATGGGGATTGCAACAGTTTGTGGCATTGCTGTGGCACTAGCAGGCGCTCTAGGATATATTTATACGGGCTATGGCAATATTTTATTACCACAATGGAGTTTAGGGTATATTTACTTGCCGGCACTATTGGGCATTGTTGTCACGTCATCGATTTGTGCACCAATTGGTGTTAAGTTAGCCACTAAACTACCTGTTAAGACATTAAAAAAAGTTTTTGCATTATTTCTTATATGTGTGGCCATCGAGATGATTTATAACTAGCTTGATGTATGCTATAAATGGCGTTAGTAAGTTTACACATACTAGCTAAATGCCTTAATTCAAAATACCACCGACACCTAACAAGATTAAGTAAAACAATAATGGAAGTAAAATGACAACACAGTTTTTAACATTCCCTGTAATCGACCCAATTATTTTTAGCATAGGCCCTATTGCACTTAGGTGGTATGGCATGATGTATCTTGTTGGCTTTATTGGCGCCATGATAATAGCGAATAGAGTTGCCGATCGTAGTAATGGAGAATGGACTAGAGATCAAGTAAGCGATTTACTTTTTTATGGTTTTTTAGGGGTTATTTTAGGCGGTAGATTAGGCTACGTACTGTTTTATCAGTTTGATTATTTTTTAACTAACCCAGTTTACCTCTTTCAAATATGGCAAGGCGGTATGTCTTTTCATGGCGGATTATTAGGGGTTATTTTAGCTATCTATATTTTTGCTAGGAAAACCAATAAAGCCTTTTTAAGTGTAGGGGATTTTGTTGCCCCACTTGTGCCTATTGGTTTAGGAATGGGGAGGCTAGGTAACTTTATTAATGCTGAACTTTGGGGGCGTCAAACCGATGTTCCTTGGGCTATGGTTTTTCCAACTGATAAATTACAAGTGCCAAGACATCCATCTCAGCTGTATGAATTCTTTTTAGAGGGTGTGGTTTTATTTATTATGCTGATGTGGGTTACTAAAAAACCTCGTTCACTCGGTTTGGCTTCAGGAACTTTCCTTATCGGCTATGGCGTTTTTAGAAGTATTGTTGAATTTTACCGTGAACCAGATGCCCATTTAGGCCTGTATTTATCATTTATTTCTAAAGGTCAAATCCTAAGTATTCCAATGATTTTAGCTGGGATTTTTATTATTTATATTGGCTCACATCTTCAGAAAAAAATTGATATCGAAGTTCAAAAAAAGAAATAGCCCAATATAAATACAGATATTAAAAATAGATAATTAAAAGCAAATAAACATATTAAAAGTAAATAGTAAGTAAAAGGGATATCAATGCGCGCTTATTTAGATTTATGTCAACGAATTGTTGATGAAGGTACTTGGATTGAAAATAAAAGAACTGGTAAACGTTGTTTAACCGTTATAAATGCAGATTTAGAATATAATGTAGCAGATAACGAGTTTCCAATGATAACCACGCGTAAAAGCTTTTTTAAGTCAGCTATTGCCGAGTTTATTGGTTATATACGTGGCTACGATAATGCTAATGATTTTAGAAAGCTTGGCACCAAAACCTGGGATGCAAATGCGAATTTAAATGAAGCCTGGTTAAATAACTCTTACCGTAAAGGTGAAGATGATATGGGCCGAGTTTATGGTGTTCAAGGACGATCTTGGGCCAAGCCAGAAGGCGGAACGATAGATCAGCTTCAAAAAATTGTAGATAACTTAACAAATAGTATTGATGATCGCGCTGAAATTATGACGTTTTATAACCCTGGAGAGTTTCATATGGGTTGTCTTCGTCCGTGTATGCATACCCACAACTTTTCATTGGTTGGTGATACATTACATCTTACAAGCTTTCAACGTTCATGTGATGTTCCATTAGGACTAAATTTCAATCAGGTGCAGGTTTTCTTCTTTTTAGCGATTATGGCACAAATTACAGGTAAGAAGCCTGGTAGGGCGTACCATAAAATTGTTAATGCTCATATCTATGAGGACCAACTAGAATTAATGAAAGAAGTACAACTAAAGCGTGAACCTCTTCCTTTACCTAAACTGATGATTAACCCTGAAATTAAATCGTTAAAAGATTTAGAAACTTGGGTTACGATGGATGACTTTAAAGTTGAAGGTTATGAGTGTCACGAAGCGATTAAATATCCCTTCGCTGTTTAATTTACTTGTGTGGTTTTTTAAAATAGAGCTCAAGTAATTTAAAACGTTAAGTAAAAGATTTTGAAAAAAGCGAATAGTGCGTTCTTGTACTATTCGCTTTTTTATATTGACTATGATAACGGCAAATTTTAAAAGAAATAAGCATCAAAATAATGCTTGCAAACATACCTTCCAAACATACCTTCCAACACACCTTCAAACACTATCTTTAACAACCCTTTAAAAACTCGGATTCAGAACAATCTACATTGAGATCGATTAATTGTTTTTACAATCACAATATTTTAAAAAAATTACTATTAGGGGTTGTTTTAATCAAAATACAGTGTAAAAATAACAATACAAACGGTGTAATTAATGCTTTACGTTTTTGGTGTTTTGTTTCTTGTTTAGCTGTAGGTCTTTAAAACTGCGCTTTAATGTTTACATATCTTCTGAAAATTCTGTCTTGATAACATGTGTCTACATAAAACTTTGTTTGAAATACAACATACAAAGATAAAAAATTTAAATTTTTAGGAAATATCATGGAAAAAAATATTAAAAAAAGTACATTAAACGACATTCATGTTAATGCTGAGCATGTGTTGATAACACCTGAAGAACTTAGGCAAGAATTACCTTTACTAGATAGTGGTAGAGAGTTTGTAAAGTCTGCACGTAAAGTTATTGGGGATATTATTCATAAGCGTGACCCAAGATTATTAGTGATCAGTGGACCATGCTCTGTACATGACGTAGAAGCGGCTAAAGACTATGCACGTAAATTAAAGCAACTTCATGAGCGCCATAAAGATTCTTTATATGTGGTAATGAGAGTTTATTTTGAAAAGCCACGTACAACAGTTGGTTGGAAAGGTTTGATTAATGACCCTCACATGGACGGAACATTTGATGTTGAGTCTGGGCTACGAAAAGCTCGTGAACTACTTATTTACTTAACAGAGTTAGGTTTACCGCTTGCAACAGAAGCATTAGACCCAATTAGCCCACAGTACTTAGCAGAACTATTTAGTTGGTCGGCAATTGGTGCGAGAACAACAGAATCACAAACACACAGAGAGATGGCTAGCGGCTTATCTATGCCTATCGGCTTTAAAAATGGTACCAACGGAAGTTTAGGTGTTGCGATTAACGCATTGCAATCTGCAACACACTCTCATCGTTTTATGGGCATAAATCGTCAAGGCCAAGTTTCCCTAATTAAAACGTCGGGTAATCCAGATGGACATGTGATTTTACGAGGCGGCGCAAAGCCTAATTATGACGCAGAGAGTATTGCTTTATGC
>CAWVWK010000013.1:0-30193 GCA_963933725.1 uncultured Colwellia sp. | reverse complement strand
CAATTTTTATCGGTATCGTGATTATCGGTTATTTAACTTTTAAACCATACTGGATTGCGCACAAAAGAGATTTAATACAACAACAACCCTTTAAAAAGGAATGGCGGCGGATCATTCAAAAAAGAATGCCTTATTTTAGGCAAATGCCAACCGACCTGCAATTACAGTTAAAGAAGCATATTCAAGTATTTTTAAGCGAAAAAGAGTTCGTAGGCTGTAATGGCGTTAACATAACAGATGAAATTAAAATAACGGTTGCCGCGCAAGCATGTTTATTACTCCTCAATAGAAAGACAAACTATTATCCTAAGCTTAAAACGATATTAGTTTATCCAAGAGCATTTATTAAAAATCAACGGATAACTGGCGCTGGTGGTGTTGAAACCGTAAAAAATATTGCTCTGTCGGGAGAGTCATGGGAATTTGGTAAGGTTGTTTTATCTTGGCAAGATACGAAGGAGGGGGCTGATATTCCTGATGATGGACGAAATGTGGTCATTCATGAATTTGCGCACCAACTCGATCAAGAAAATGGTAAAGCGAATGGTGCACCGATTCTATCCAAAGGGCATAGCCTGAAATGCTGGTCTAGGGTGTTTTCACAGGAGTTTGATGCATTAAAGCAAAATATTTCTGTAGGGAAAACTTTCATTTTTGATGACTATGGCGCAACCAATCCAGCGGAGTTTTTTGCTGTAGTCAGTGAAGTTTTTTTTGAACAAGCCAAATTACTTAGAGATGAACACCCTAAATTGTATCAACAGCTTAAACAGTTTTATCATGTTGATCCCATTCATTGGCATTGATAGTTATTGGCTTTATGTCAGCCCTGTTCTAAGCTGCTGGCGTGCACTGTTGATTTAAGGCAGAAATTCTTTTCGTGAAAGAACTTTTTGGGACTGCAAACACACGATAGCGTCCTTTACTATCATTGACACCTGCCGAAATTATACCAATGATGGTTAGTTTACCGTCTACTACTTGCATTAAAGGAGCTCCAGAGTCACCGTGCTTTAATTGACAAGACTTTAAACGAATCATTTCTCCTTCTTTTGGAGGAAGGGCATATTGACAAGATTTATCAATCACTAATTGGTTATGATTTCCTTGAGGAAAACCAGCGACAATAAGCTGATGACTACTTGAAGTAGTTTTAGCTAATGCGAGCTTTCTTAAGGTGCAATGAAGAGGCTTAGCAAGTGTGATTAAAGCCCAATCTCCGATTAAAGCATTTTGGGTGAAATTTCCTTTAGGAAAAGACTTCATACCAACGGTATAGGTTTTTATAGCAACAAAGTCTTGGGTGGCTTGATTTTTAGTGTATTTATTTGAGGGCCTAAAACCAATGACTTTAGGGTGATAATATTTAGACAATTTAGAGTCATAAACACAATGTGCTGCAGTTAAAATGGTATCAGGGCTGACGATTGTCGTGGTACATTTCTTTTTGTTAGCAACACTAAGTAAGCCAACACCTGAAAAATCAAGTTCTGGCGTAGTATATTCTTCAAGAGTGAATGCTTGAGCACAAGTAACAAACAAGTTTAAAAATATATAAAAACACAATAAAAAGTTAAGCATTTAAAGTTTCCTACAGAAGAGTTATCAACTCGTTTTGTGCTTTAACAAGCATTTATTGAGTGTCAGTATTGTTGAATACATCGTCTTTAGGATAGAACAGATTTATGTGTTATGTTTATGAAGTATATTTTTTAAGCTCTTTTTAAAAATTAAAAAGACCAGCTAAAAGTTAATTTTAGTTGGCCTTTATCTTTAAAATTGATGTTTTAAGAACTGTATTTAAAGTGCTTTGTGAACATTAAGTTGGGTATTTTTCTTCTAAAGCTTTATAAAGTTGTTGTTGAAAATCATCAGCATTGGTGTCTAAAGTAGAAACAAGCGATGCAAGAACTTCGTTATCTTCTTCGCCATGCCATATTTTAATGTAAGTGCCTTCTTTGTAGCCGTGATCTTGGCGGAAGAAATTTAATGTATTTTTACCTACGTATTGGCGGAATAGTTCGTCTAAATCCATATCCATTAAAAACATACAATCGGCTAATGCTTTAGCATCAAAGCTTTTGTTGGTAACCGCAGCAGAAGCTAAGTTTTCTAACGCTACTTTAAAATCATTCTCAGTGCTACCTTGGTGAAGCTCTTTCGCAAGCTCTTCTGATATGACTTCAACATTTTTACCATCCATTAAGCGCAAGCTTAAACCAAAATGAAAAATATCGACTAATTCTAACTGTACTTGAGGAACATCAATCTCTTGATGCTTCCACCATTTCCAGCCGTGGTGATCTAACATTTCTGCACATTCAACCCAAATAGCACGATACCACTCGTAACCATTGTCACGCCATGTTTCGCTAACACGGCTATTCATCGCATCTTGCATTGTTAACATTTGACGGATCTGTTTTTCAGTGGTTGCCAGTGAGGTAGACAGTTTTTCGCTCATTGTGTATTCGCTTTTAGTGGTCATTTTAAAAAAATAATAATTGAGTGCTATTGCTTTTTCATTTTATCTATTTGTTATATTGTAAAATCACCTATAACAGAGATTAAAATGAACGTTAATTAGCCTAACATCAATTAATTTAATATATAAGTCAAGTGCTTATTATATCGAGTTATAAAGTTTATTGAATCAAAATGATTCTGTATTTATGGCATATTAACTAAAATAGTGATTTGAAATCTATTTTTTAAGCCGATTTTATCGATTATACAGATTACAAAATAAAATGCTTGTTTGAAATGAAATTGTTCAAGGCACGATAAAATAGTAAAGTACTTGTAAGATAAGAAAACCTAATTTAGCTCATAACGTTGCTAACAGGTCTGTTCAGTGTCTAAGTTTAATGTAATTGAATTTTTCTTCAGTGATAGGTGAGCAAACAATGTTATTTAATTCTATATACTTTGCTGTAAAAAAATTATAAACAAAGTGTGGTTTTTATACTAGTAGAATAAATTTGGAAGCAGTAATGAAACGAACCCATCTCCTTTTATGGATATTATTTAGTCCGATCACTCTTTTATTACTAAATAGTGGTCAAGTAAGAAGTGAAATAAAAAATCCAATTATTAATGGCGAAAATGCAAGTCAAACGGCATATCCTTTTATGACAGCTCTTATTTCGTCAGCAACAAATGCCACTGGACCAATATCCCCCTTTTGTGGTGCTTCTTTTATCGGTAGACGTTATGTTTTAACCGCTTCTCACTGTCTTGAAAATATGACAGCTGATGAAGTTGATGTTGTAATAGGAGCATATGATCTTACGAATCAAGCTGAGGGCATGCGCTACAAGGTAAATCAAATTTACCTTAATGAAAATTATGATACTTTTACTATCGATAACGATATTGCAATTATTGAATTAACTGAAGAAGTAAATAATGTTGCTGAAGTTAAGTTATTATCGCCGGAAATGGAAGAGACATTATTAACAGGTGATGCATTAAAAGTTATGGGCTGGGGAAGTTTGTCTGTGGATGGAACATCGTTTCCAACTATACTGCAAGAACTTGACTTAGCACTGGTTGATAGAGCTAAATGTAATGTAGCATATGGCGGAACAATTACCGAGAGCATGTTATGCGCTGGGTTCGCAGAAGGTGGAAAAGACTCTTGTCAGGGAGATAGTGGCGGCCCTTTACTCGTTAAGCAAAATAATGAGTGGTATCAAGTAGGCGTTGTTAGTTATGGTGCGACTTGTGCAGTTGCAAATATTCCTGGTGTTTATGCACGTGTACCTAAGTTTATAAATTGGGTAAAACAAAAAAAATCAGGTTTTTCATATACACAAACCAGTAATCAAGGTTATGTGGAGCAGAATTATAATGGTATCGTTAAGCTTACATTTAACAACTTAAGTGACACGGGTTTTTTGATTGAGCAAGTCGAATTCAGTGATCTTGATAATATATCTCAAGCGAGTTTATTAACAAATAACTGTAATAGTGTCTCTATAGAGACAGGAGGCCAATGTGAGTTAGCTATTGCAGTAGCAACTTCTGGCTTGGGCGAAGCAAGCTTCATAGTGAAGTCGAACACTAATCATCCTGACAATCCATTGCTAACTCAGACTGTTTTACTTAATGCTCTTGAGCCGACTAAGATGAATTTAGAGCGTATTTTGGATATTAATAATGATGCCATTACTTGGTTCTCAGGAGGAGACGCGCAATGGGTGGAGCAAACATCTAAAGTCGTACAAGGGTCTAGTGCTATTGCTTCTGGAGATATCACAGACGATCAAAATTCGGTATTATTGGCTGTTATTGACAGCGAGAAAGCTCACTCCCTCTCCTTCCATTATTTTGTTCAAGCTGAATTAGGCTATGACGGTTTAAAGCTTTTAAATAACGGGCAAGATATCAACTTCTTTGCTACAGGCATCAATCAGGCGGTTTTTAAACAATATAATGTAGCCCTTAGTAAAGGTGTAAATAGAATTTCCTTTATATTTAAAAAGGATACTGATGATGTCTTACCCGTTGGCTTGAATAAAGCCTATATTGATTTAGTTCAAAATACGGTGACAAATACTGCGCCTACTATTCAATTGTCGGAAAAAAATTATGAAGTTGAAGTAGCAAAGACCATTGTGCTTGATGCTTCTGAAACGACTGATTTGGAAAGCGATGCAATAGAATATACTTGGTCTTTATCGGACGATTTAGAGGGGGTTGAATTAGAAGATAGTAACTCAGAGAAAGTGAACTTTACTGCTGGTGAGACTGCGGGCGTCGTTGGCTTTACGGTAACTGCTCGAGATTCACATGGCGCTGAGTCAAGTGAATCTGGCCAAGTGACTATTATTGCAAGTACCTCGACAAGCACCCAAGGTAGTATTACACAAAATAGCTCAGAAACAACTACAAATACTGAATCAAGCCAGTCAGAGCAAGGAAGTGGAGGAGGGAGTGTTTTCTTTTTACTTTTTTTATTATGCTCAAGCGTAGTTAGAATAATAAATCCTTCACCTTTAGGGGCATGCATCAATAAATAACAATATATAATACATTGAAAGAAATCGAACTTTATACCTAATGACAAGTCTCATTAGGGGGAGTGTTTTTAGAAAAGGGAATAGTTTGAATAGTTCACAGGACATAATAGTTCGTACAGACCAGGATGAACTAATTGAGATACCTGTTATTGAAAATGAGCTTATTAGGCCTGTTCAGGATGTTCCATTAGATTTTAAAATCAGCATAGACATAGACATAGACATAGACATAGATCTAGAATTAGATGTAGAAGCTTCCCATTATAATCAATTTTCCCCGTCTAAATTAAGCTTTCCTCGACAGAAAATATTGGTTCTCTCTCTTTTAGTACATTTGATTGTGCTTGCGATTTTGATGCTTGGTTCTAATATCAATCAATCAAACATTATTGAAAAACTAGCTGTTCAAACAGAGCCTAAACCCCTTAAAAGTTTTTTGTACTATGCCCCGAAGGCTAGCACCAAGCCAAGTATTAAGCCTGTAGAAAATGAAAATTTAAAAACTAAAGTTATCAATAAAAAAATACCTAAGAATGAAGTTAAGCTCGTGGCGGAAACGACGTTTGAAAAGGATATTAAAAATGAGACTAGAGTGGCAAATAGAGTTGTCTCTTCGGTAGAAAAAACTAAGAACCAGGCTTCTGAGAATGAATCAGTGAAAAAAATTAAACTTGATAAGAATACTCACAACAAAGAACTTCTTGAGTTCATCTCTCAAAGTAATCCTCGCCAAGATCCTATATCTCAAGATAAGCGACCCCAAGAGAGCTTACCCCCAGGAAATTCAAATGATGTTATAACGCTAAAGTCGAGCATGGAGCTCCTTTCAGACCTAAGAAAGCGCATCAATAATCAAGCGATGCAAGCTTTGATAGATGAGCAACAGCAACATCGGCCGCGATCAGCTATGCACGGTCAGGAAATTCCAGTGCCTCATTCAAAAAAACAGTTAACAGCGATTGATAAAAAAGTGAAAAACACCATAAAAATGTCAGATGAAATATCCATTACGAGGTTAGGAAATGGTTATTGTATTATAGAACGTGGCCAAGCATTAGGAAGTCCGATACCTGCTTCTCGTTCTGGTTTTGCTTGTGGAGAAAGCGATTTTGACAAAAGTTTTAGAGAACATATGAAAAAATGGAGTAAGAAACTAACGCCTTCTTCTAAAAGCGTTAATTAGAGCTCAGTTCACTTAAATAAATAGTTTACAGTGTTTCTTATACTAAGTTTTTTTTAATATGATGCAATCTAAACTTATGATTTTATATTGGATTTATAAGGCTTTAATAGCATAGAACAAATTGAAAACGGCCTTAGTTTTTGATCTAGACTGATTCCTGATTGGTATCCCTAATGAGGATTAGCGCTGTTTTCTTTTAAGTAAATAAATAAATTTTTATAATGTTTACCTACTTTTTCAGCCTTTTTTTCTTTAGCTGCAAGGCGAACTAATTGTTTTAGTTTTTGACGCTCCATATCAACGAATTCTTCAAGAGCTGTTTCTACGGCATCATTACCCTTTTCAATTAATTCATCACGAAGCTGCTCTAATCGAACGAACTTTGAAGATTCTTGCTGATGTTTATTAGCCATTACATCAATCGCATGATTAATAGGGGCTAAGTCTGTTTCTAAGAGAATTTTAGCTACATGACGAATATGACGGCGTAAAGCTTCATGCTTATTTTTAATTTTATCGGCAACGATCATAGCATCAAGTAAATCAGCAGATAAAGGTAAACGGCTACGTTGATGCTTTGACATTTCAATAATGCGCTGAGCGAAATCTTGTAACTGGTGCATCTCTCGTTTTATTTCTGTTTTACTTTTTAATTCGATCTCTAATTCATCGATAGCTTGGTCAGGCTTAGTCATAATAATGGTTAATATATGTAGCAAATAATGGCTTTATTGTACCATTAAAGATGGTTTTTTTCCTAGTTCAGATTTTTAAAGGTGAAAGGCTACCTCGATTTTCTCTAGTGGTGTATTATGGGATTACATAAATCAAACATGTATTGACCTAGTTTGATAAACACAGTGAAACAATTGTAGATATAATATGACCAAATCAGATAACCCGCGTGATGAATTAACGATACAACTAGAGCAAGTTAAAGAAAGAGTGGCTAAAGTGTTAGATATGGCAACTTCTTTAGGGGCCGATGGTGTTGAAGTAGCAATGACTCGCCAACAAGGTTTAAGTGTAGGAACTCGCTTGGGTGAAGTAGAAAATGTCGAATTTACAAATGATGGCGGTCTAGGGCTTACGGTATATCAAAATGGTCGTAAAGGCAGTGCCTCGACGGCAGATTTATCAGAAGGCGCATTAAAGCAAACCATTGAAGCAGCCATTAATATTGCTAAATATACCTCGGTTGATGACTGCTCAGGACTGGCAGATAAAGACACGTTAGCTACCAAAGAAATTGATTTAGATTTATACCATCCTAAAGTTCTATCTACAGAGCAGGCTATTGAATTTGCAAAAGAGAGTGAACAAAGTGCACTGAATTTTGATACACGTATTACCAATTCAGATGGAGCTAACATTGACAGCTTTTCTGGTTTTAAAGTGTATGGTAATAGCCATGGTCAGTTAATGGGGATGCCAAGTACTCGACATAGCTTAAGCTGTGTTGTTATTGCAGGTGAGGGCGATAACATGGAGCGAGATTATGCTTATGATGTTAATAGGCAGTTTGATAAATTGATTTGTGGTAAAAGCATTGGCGAACAAGCTGCGATAGAAGCCATTAGCCGATTAGCCCCACAAAAATTATCAACACGCAAAGTACCTGTGTTATTTAGAGCGGATATTGCTAACACGATATGGGGCCATTTTATAGCAGCAATAAGCGGCGGTAACTTATACCGTAAGTCTTCATTCCTACTTGATGCTATAGATAAGAACGTGTTCCCTGAATTTCTTAATATCAGTGAAAGACCTCATATTCCTAAAGCCCTAGCGAGTAGCTTTTTCGATAGTGAAGGCGTTGCGACCACCGATAGAGACATTATAACTGAGGGTAACTTGCAGACTTATCTTTTAACAAGTTATTCAGCGCGCAAGCTTGGCCTACAAACTACAGGACATGCTGGCGGTATTCATAACTGGCTTATTAATTCTAAAAATGAGCAAGAAGACTTTAATGGCATGTTAAAAATGATGGGGACAGGCCTGTTAGTGACTGAGCTAATGGGACAGGGCGTTAATATTGTCAATGGAGATTACTCAAGAGGCGCTGCTGGCTTTTGGGTTGAAAATGGGAAAATAGCTTACCCAGTAAGTGAAATTACTATCGCGGGAAATTTAGAGGAAATGTTTAAAGGTATTGTCGCTGTAGGCTCTGATTTAGATATGCGTGGTAGTATCAGAACCGGTTCAATTTTGATTAATGAAATACAAGTAGCTGGTTAATCTAAATTTAATTTATTTGAACTTTGCTAACTCTTCAATATCAAAAGAGTTAGCAAATAAGTTTTTTATAGAATAATTTACAAGTAAGAAGATTCGTAAAGTTAAGGGTGAAGTTTATACTGCGACCAGCTCTTCTTCGGAGGCGTATCTTCACCTTCTTCTATTGCAAAACATATTCTATCGTGTAATCGATTCGCGCGGCCTTGCCAGAATTCGATATTGGTAGGCTTAATTCGCCAACCTCCCCAAAATTCAGGGAAAGGTACTTCTCCATCATTAAACTTTTTTTGGTAATGCTTCATACGATCTTTTAATTCATTATCATAGCTTAATTTTTGGCTTTGTTTTGAAGCCCAAGCTCCTATTTGACTGCCTTTATTTCTACTGTGAAAATATTGCTCAGATGCTTGTTGAGAAACTTTTTCAATGGTTCCCTCAATACGTACTTGACGTTGAAGAACATTCCAATGAAAGAGCAGAGCAACTTTATTGTTATCTTCAAAATCATGACTTTTCCGACTACCGTAATTTGTAAAAAAAACAAAACCGTCTTCATCAAAGCCTTTTAATAAAACCATACGAGAGCTAGGCTGACCGTCTTTACTACAGGAACTAACCGACATAGATTCTGGTAATAAAATGCCTGCTTTGTGCGCATCATCAAACCATGTTTTAAATAACGGCATCGGTGAAGCGTCATCAGGAATATTGGGTAGCGGAAGGGTAACGCCTTGCCCAAAAGTAAATAAACAACGTATTTTTTCTAAAAAGGTCATAGCGGGTCTTTAAATAAATAAACTGTTATAGGTGAATAAATTATACACTGAAAGTTCAGCAACCCCTATTCTACTTTGTAACCTTTACCTGCTGCTTCTGCAAGCTCGGTTGGCATATAGTTTTCATCATGTTTGGCTAATACTTCACTGGCTTCAATGTGTAAAACGTTGTCAGAGCCTTTTACTAAAATACCGTTAGCAACAATACCTTGCCCTTCACGAAACAGATCCGGCAATATGCCTTCATAATAAACGGTCACTTTTAAATCACTTTCTTTAAAAACAATAGGCATCATCATATCACTTAAGTCAAAAGAGACTTTTAAGCTATCTTCGTCACGTTTGACAGTATCTGGCACCACTAAGCCGCCAATTCTAATACGTTGGCCTTCAACCGCTTTAACACCCGTATCTTTTTTACCTTGGGTAATTTCGGAAGGGGTATAAAACAAATCAATATTCTGGCTTAAAGCATAGAGTACAAGACCAATAACAATAGATAAGCCTATTAAAATAGAGGCAACAATGGTTAGCCTTTTTTTACGACGTGGATTCATTTATACCTCTTTGAATCAATGTGTTGTGTAACTTAGATGTTAGTTAAGATGAAACTTAGCTTTAGCTATTTTCTTTCTTTTTAGCTCTAGCTTCACGCAACTTTTGTTCGCGAATTTGTCGCTTAGCTAAAGATTTGGTGACACGTTTATGTCTCGACACTGAGCTATAAACTAAAATTGCAAGCAATAATAACGCGGCTCCGTAAGATAGCCAAACATAAAAGCCATATTTTTCCATGCTTATAAAGGCTGAAAAACTATCAAATTGCATTACCCAGACTCCTTTTGGCTTGTGAGTGGTTTTTCACTGACTAAAGTTTTAACCCAAGGGCGCATCGCATTTCGGCTTAAAATTTCTGTGCGAAAGCGAATACAAATAATAACAGATACTAATAATGAAAAACCGATAAACGAGATAATAAATGGCCAAAGCATATCAAGTGACATAGATGGCTTACCTAATTTACTGACCGTTGAGCCCTGATGGAGCGTATTCCACCATTCAACAGAATACTTAATAATCGGTAGGTTAATAACACCTACCAATGTAAGTATGCCAGCCGCTTTACCCGCTAGTGCTTTATCTTCAAAAGCATTGTGCAACGCCATAACGCCTAAATAGAGGAACAGTAATATCAGCTCAGAGGTTAATCTGGCATCCCAAACCCACCAAGTACCCCACATAGGTTTTCCCCAAGCTGCACCAGTAATTAGGGCTATTGCAGTAAATACTGCACCAATAGGGGCCATAGCAGCCGCTGATGCATCCGCAAGTTTAAACTGCCATACCATACTAGTAAAAGCCGCAATCGCCATGCCTAAATAAATACCCATTGAAAGCGAAGCAGCCGGTACATGGATATAAAATATTCTGAAACTATCACCTTGTTGATAATCAGGTGGAGCAAAGGCAAGCCCCCATATAAGGCCAACAGACAAAAAGGCCGCAGCTAATATTGAAAGCCAAGGTATTAATTTCCCACAAAAGTGATAAGACACTTCGGGATTTGCATAAGGGTGAAGCCATTTCCACATGTTAGTTTGTACTCACTTTTAAGGCGGCTGCTACAGCAAAAGGGGCTAAGGTTAATGAGCCAAAAAATAGTGCAGATATAATAGCAATTTGCCCACCATATGGTAAGCCTAATGCTGCCGTATCAATGGCACTGGTTGAAAAAATTAAGACCGGTATATAAAGCGGTAAAATTAATAAGCTTAATAACACCCCTCCTTTTTTTATGCCTACCGTTAAGGCCGCGCCGATTGCACCGAGCAAACTCAGCACTGGTGTACCAACCAAAAGTGTGATCATTAAGGCGGCGTAGCTAAGTTCGTTTAGCTGTAATAATACAGCAAGTAGTGGGGCAATTAAAATAAGAGGTAACCCTGTAATTAGCCAATGTGCGAAAACCTTTGCAAGCACTAGAATGAATAAAGGCTGAGGACTTAATAACATTTGCTCTAAGGAACCGTCATTGTGATCTGATTTAAAAAGACGGTCTAACGATAATAAAGTAGCGAGTAATGCTGCAACCCAAATAATACCGGGAGCAATTCTGCTAAGCGTGTTTGTTTCTGGGCCTATGCCTAATGGGAATAATGTCACAACAATGACAAAAAAGAGGAGCGGATTTATCATGTCATCCTTGTGTCTAAGCGCTATGGTTAAATCTCGTTTCAGTACTAACATAAAAGCAGAACGGTAGGAGATAGCGTTATGCTGTTGGAGCTTTATAGCTTTACTTGAATTATATTGTGGCATCGTTTTATTTGAGAAAGAATTAGTCAAAGCAATTCTCCAAGACGATTTTTTTCATCACAGAAGAAGGGAATGTAATTAAATCTTGATGTGTGGTTAAGATAATACATCCACCTTGCTCAATGTGTTTTTTAAATAGCGCTTCTAAAGCGAGGACACCTTCTTTATCGATGGCTGTAAAGGGTTCATCCAATATCCATATCGAAGCTTGTATAGGAGCGTATAACTGAGCCAACGATATACGCCTATGTTGTCCCGCACTCAAGTGAGACGCTAAGCTTTCTTCAAAACCGGTTAGATTAACCTTTGATAAAATTTCGGCCATTGTAGATGTATCTAACGGGTCAATACCACGAAGGCTCAATGAAAATTGTAAATTCTCAATAGCCGTCATTTCACCTTTTACACCGGGGAGGTGGCCAATATAAATAAGCTGTTGATTATAAAGTTCTTGGTTTTTTAAAATGGCTTGGCTTTGAAAAGTTACTTGTCCATCATAGGGGAGAGACAATCCCGATAAAATTCTTAGTAAGCTTGTTTTACCTGAACCATTAGGACCCTCAACCTGAACAATATCACCCGCATGAATATCAAAACTCAGTTGATCGAAAAGCAAGCGATCTTCACGGATGCATGTTAAGTCATCAAGCTTTAATAAAACGGGCTCATTATTTGTAGCCACTGTGTGAGTATTGAGTGTGTTATCTGTCATGGCCATTTTATTGGTTTATATGTAAAGTATGTAAAGTATTTGCTCTTTAAAGCTATAGTAACATATCTGTTTCTTGGTAAAAGCCTATTCTAATATCATAGCCTATAGGGGCCTATTTATTCATATAAATAACGCTAAAATGAATAGGACTAGTGGACTTTCTGTTTAAAACAATTTCATTAACCCATCGCTATGGGCTAATTAAATATGATAGAATTTGCCTATGTTTTACCGAATATGTAATGCCAAGCTCATTAATTAACTGCTCATCTTTAGGGTTAAATTAAATAACGATTAAATTATTTATTGTATACCTTATATTTAGCCAGTTTTTTGTTCATGAAATACGAGAACACTTAATTCTTGAAATTGGTAAAACTGTTAAATAACGATTTGGTTAATTGACAGTAAATGGTGTAATAACAATAAATATTAGTGAAAGTCGGAGCTATAATGTTACCAGAATTATCGTCAATCATGATACCTGAACTTGGCAACTTTGCCCTCATCCTCGCGTTTGGGTTTGCGCTTTGTTTAAGTGTTATTCCCTTAGTTGGTGTTCATTCTAATCAATCCAAACTGATGTCATATGCTAAGCCTTTAGCGTTCGGTATGTTTGCGTTTACAACAATCAGTATCGTTATTTTAGGGTATAGTTTTGTGCAAGATGATTTTTCAGTGAAGTACATCGCTAGCCACTCTAATTCACACTTACCATATTACTTTAAAATAAGTGCGGTATGGGGAGGACATGAAGGCTCTCTTTTACTTTGGGTTTTCTCTCTAACGGCTTGGACTATGGCTGTTGCTAAATTTTCCAACAATATAGAACAAGCTTTTATCGCTCGTGTTTTAGCTATTTTAGGTATGGTCTGTGTAGGTTTTATCGCTTTCACCTTATTAACATCAAACCCTTTTGAACGACTGTGGCCAAATGCGCCTGTTGAAGGGCGAGACCTTAACCCTTTATTACAAGATGTTGGCTTAATCATTCACCCACCTTTATTGTATTTAGGTTACGTTGGCTTTGCTGTTGCCTTTGCTTTTGCTGTTGCCGCTCTTATGACCGGTAAAATGGATGCAGCATGGGCTCGCTGGTCACGACCATGGACCATCGCTGCATGGGCTTTTTTAACCATGGGTATCGCATTAGGTAGTTGGTGGGCTTATTATGAACTTGGTTGGGGCGGTTGGTGGTTTTGGGATCCTGTCGAAAACGCATCTTTCATGCCTTGGCTAGTTGGAACGGCATTAATTCACTCGTTAGCGGTTACGGAGAAACGCGGAACATTTAGAAACTGGACTGTTCTATTAGCAATTTTCGCCTTTAGTTTAAGCTTGCTTGGAACTTTTCTTGTACGTTCAGGTGTTATTACATCTGTCCATTCTTTTGCCTCAGATCCATCAAGAGGTTTATTTATCTTAATGTTACTCGCGATAGCGGTTGGTGGCTCTCTAACACTCTATGCCTTTAGAGCAAGTAAAGTCAGTAGTTTTAGTCGCTTTGCTTTATATTCCCGAGAAACAGCACTACTTATCGCTAATATTATTTTGGTTATAGCCGCAACAACTGTTCTATTGGGTACGCTTTATCCTTTACTCGTTGATGCCTTGGGTTATGGTAAAATTTCTGTAGGGCCTCCATATTTTAATGCGGTTTTTGTACCTATTATGAGTGTCCTTTTTGTTTTTATGGGGATAGGTCCTCTGATCAGATGGAAAAAGGCAAAGTCCGGTGAATTGCGTAAGAAAATGATCAGTCCGTCACTCATCAGTGTGGTGTTTGGTATTGCTTTTCCTTTGTTATATGCAGGTGAATTTAATTTACTGGTGAGCATGGGGATGACCCTAGCTTTATGGGTTTTCTTAGTTGTATTAAAAGAACTTAATATGCAAATTGCTTTGCAACGCCAAGGTAAAGGAAAGGTTTCTTTGAGCCAAGTCGGTATGGCAATAGCGCATGCAGGTATCGCAGTAACGATTGTAGGTGTAACAATTGTTTCAACATATGAGTCAGAAACCAATATTAGAATGGCGGTTAATGAACGCGTTGAAGTATCTGGTTACACCATCGAATTTAAAGGCATTAAAAACGTTGAAGGGCCTAACTACAGTGCCCAGCAAGGACAAATTAGTGTTTATAAAGATGGAAGTTTTGTAAGTTTATTGAAACCGGAACGTCGTTCATATCGAGTGCAAACAATGGGCATGACGGAAGCAGGCATTGATCCTGGTTTATTCAGAGATGTTTATGTTGCGTTAGGAGACCCACTAGAAGGTGGAGCTTGGGCAATTCGAGTGCATTATAAACCTTTCGTTCGTTGGATTTGGTTAGGGGCTATCTTTATGGTTATTGGTGGTGTTTGTGCAATGTTTGATAAACGTTACCGTAAAAAGTCTAAACAAGTAACTAGCAATAAATCGGCTGCGAATAATCCACAAGAAAAGCCAATAACTTTTGAAGAAGCGCCAGCAGGAGAAAACAGCTAAATGGATAAATTGATTCGATTTTTACCTCTTTTTTTAGTGATAGCATTAGGCGTGGTTTTATACCGAGGCTTGTCTCTTGACCCACAAAAAATGCCTTCAGCACTTATTGGGCAACCCATGCCTGACTTTTCATTAACACGTTTAAGTGATGCATCAATAACCCTAACTAAAGCCGATTTAGTTGGTGATATTGTTCTTTTAAATGTATGGGCGACTTGGTGCCCAAGCTGCAAGTACGAACACCCTTACCTGTTAGATATTTCTAAAAATCAAGGGTTCAAGCTTTATGGCATTAATTATCAGGATGAAAGACCTTTAGCTATGCAGTGGCTTGAGAAGTATGAAGACCCTTATCAGTTTTCTATTTTTGATGAATTAGGTAGCTTAGGGGTTAGTCTTGGTGTATTCGGTGCTCCTGAAACTTTTGTGATAGACCATCATGGCATTATAAGGATGCGTTTTGCTGGTGCGATAGACACACGAGTGTGGACCAATAAATTTGAACCGCTCATTAATGAAATTATAAAAGAAAAGCAGCAGGGGAAATAAGCTATGACGACTAAATTTTTTTTTAAAATGTTTATCGCAGCTTCTTTGTGCCTAACCCTTTTTTCGGGTTTTACTCTTTCTAGGTTTGCTTTAGCAAGTCCGGTTGAAACTTTTGAATTTGATAATGAAGTGGATAAAATACGTTTTCAAGCCTTGAGTAAAGAGTTGCGTTGTCCGAAATGTCAAAATCAAAACTTGGCTGACTCTAATTCAACTGTTGCTATCGCATTGCGTCTAGAGCTGTATAACATGATTAAAGATGGCCGTGCAGACAGTGAAATAGTGACTTTTATGGTGGGGCGATATGGTGAATTTGTTTTATATAAACCTCGCGTTTCAGGCTTAACCTATGTGCTATGGTTTGGCCCTATTTTGTTCATTCTAATTGGTATTGTTGTTGTCATTGTGATGGTAAAACGTAAGCCAGAAAAAAAAGAAGCCTTAGCTTTGTCTTCGCAGCAACAAGATAAACTAAATGAGCTATTGAACAACAGAAAAAATTAGCAAACTTCTAATCCATGTTTAACTCGCTGAAGCAATGATTAGCTGGAACAGTGAATTGGGTATTGTTGTCAATATTGATGATATTTTGAAGTAAATAATAAAAGAAAGTTAGGTGCTTTTAATGGAAATTCTAATCATATTAATGATGTTTATGGCCTTGTTACTCATAGTAATATGGCTACCTTATTTTAAACAAGTAAAAGATGAAGCGCTAAACATCGCCTCTACGCATCAAGAGAGCAGTCGAAAAGAAACTAACATATCTTTATATCAAGAACATAAAGCAGAAATAGAGAAAGACTTCTGTGAAGGTGCTATTGATGAAGAAAGTTATCAATATTTATTGGCAGAATTAGATCAAAGTTTACTGCAAGATATTGAAGCTTCAGAAGAAGTGCTTGGTAACTTGCAAGAAGCGCGTAAAGAGAAAGAGCATTCTTTTAGTGTGGTTTGGCCAATAGTGCTAACGCTTTTTATTACAGTATTTAGTTTTTCTTTATATGACACCGAAGGTGCTTTTGATAATTTAACGCAAACACCAGCAGTTGAAAGTCCAGCAAAGCAGCAAGCTGAAATGGATGCTCAACGCGATGAAATGATCAATTACTTAGAGGAACTAAGACAAAAAGTTGAGAGTGACCCAGATGATACTGAAGCTTGGTATGCCATTGGTCAAACACTGGTAAGCGTCGGTATGTTTGATGCGGCAATCCATGCCTATCAACAAGTTATTCGTATTGAAGGCGAAAGTTCTGATTTATTGGGGTTAATCGCTCAGGCTCATTATTATAAAAATAATCAGCAAATGGATGAAACGGTGCAGTCCTTTATAGACCAAGCGTTAAAATTAAACCCGAATGATCCTGCTACCAATATTTTAGTTGGTATGCACAATTTTATTAATCAACAATATCAACCGGCAATTAATGCTTGGCAACGTGTGTTGAGTAGTAACCAGGTTGGTGTGAATACTAAAGCTTTGATTGAAGCGGTAGGTGAAGCGAAGCAACGCTTGGCGTTGACAACTGCTTCAGGTTCTAACTCTGCTGGGCCAGCAACTAACTCGGCAGTAGAACAAGGGATGAGTGCTATAACCGGCCCACAAATTCAATTACAGGTGAGCTTATCACCGGAAGTTGAAAAAATAATTGCTCAACAAGGCGATAGAGTTGTCTTTATTTATGCCATACCCACAGATGGTCGTCGTATGCCACTAGCGGCTGTAAAATTAAATACAAGTGATTTACCCCTAACCATTACCTTATCAGATAAAGATGCAATGACCCCACAAAGTACTCTTAGTAGTGTTAAGTCGGTCAATATTAATGCGGTTGCCTCTAAACAAGGTGGTGCTGGTATTAAGCCGGGTGACTATAAAGCACAAGTCTTTAACATTGATGTCAAATCGGAAGAAACATTGAACTTAATCATAGATACTCTCGTACAATAAACTTCAATAGTTGAGCAGGATAATAAAACAAATGAAATCACGTTTTAGTGCAAGCGATAATGCTAACGCCGAAATAAAAAAGGCGCAGATAAATAACACAGCAATTGTATTAACTAACTTAGGATCACCTGATGAGCCTAAAGCTAAAGCGTTAAAAGTTTATTTGCGTGAATTTTTGTCCGATCCTCGCGTCGTTGAAATTCCTCGATTAATTTGGCTTTTCATTCTTAATGGTATCATTTTAAATATTCGCCCAAAAAAATCGGCTAAACTATATGAAAAGGTTTGGTTAGAAGATGGTTCGCCATTAGTTAGCATGGCCGAATCTCAAACTAAAAAAATAGCTGACTTAATTGCCCAGAGGTTCCCTGATACAGAAAAACAAACGTATCATGTTGAAGTTGCCATGCGATATGGCAACCCATCTATAAAGGATGTATTAACAAAACTTCAAAATGACAATATAAACGATATTATTTTACTCCCTCTTTACCCACAGTATGCCAGCCCTACAACAGGATCAACCTTTGATGCATTGAGTAAGGTACTGCAAAAATGGCGATATGTACCTAATGTTCAATTTATTAATGGCTATCATACCAACTCAACTTACATTAAAGCATTAGCGAGTAGTATTCGAGAGCATGTTGAAATGGTAGGTAAGCCTGATAAATTAGTGCTTTCATATCATGGGATGCCAGAGCTTTTTAGAAAAAATGGCGATCCTTATTATGAGTTTTGTGAGCAAACAACCACGCTAGTTAAACACGAATTATTAAATCATGCAGAAGGCTTTGCTTTGGCTGCTGAAGATTTTGTGATGACCTTTCAGTCAAGGTTTGGTAATGCTCAATGGTTAACTCCCTACACTGATGTTACGTTAGAAGAGTTGGCGAAACAGGGACATAAAAATATCGCTATTATTAGCCCTGCTTTTAGTGCCGACTGTTTAGAAACACTGGAAGAATTAGAAGATGAAAACCGTGAAATCTTTATGGATGCTGGTGGTGAAACATATCATTATATTGCTGCATTAAACGATAGAGATGATCATATTGAAGCTATTCTAGATGTGCTTACGCCTGCAATAAAAAGTATGGCTAAATAACAATAATAAGGCCCATAAATGAACATTTTCTATTTAATAAAATAGCTACAATTATCGCTGTATCTTTTCTGACATTATCAGTTTGCAAAGAGGATACTCTAATCGATGGTTCCAAACCAAACCAAACCAAACCAAACCAAACCAAGCAAAAAGCCTTCATGAAAAATCCAATGAAATGGTTAGGAACTTATGAATTGTCGATACGCAAATTGATATGCCTTATCGATTAGAAAATAAGTATGAAGATGTAAGTTAGCATTCACATACTGGTGATTTTGATTACCCAGGTGCATTACAAGGGAGCTGATGCACACGGCTATATACAGTAAGTTAGTTATAGTACTTGCTTAGGAAAATACATTAAAGTCAGTCGTTATGAAGTAAGCAAAATAGCGTTTGAATTGGTATTATATAAAGCTAGAAGGCTGTTTAAATATACAGTAAACTAGGGTTATGAAAAAAATTATCCACGTTGACATGGATTGCTTCTACGCAGCAGTTGAAATGCGTGACTTTCCTCAATACAGAAATATTCCTTTAGCTGTTGGTGGTGACGGGCCTCGCAGTGTGCTTTGTACTTGTAATTATCTTGCGCGCGAATATGGTGTTCGCTCTGCAATGCCTGCAAGTCAAGCTAAGACACTTTGTCCATCTTTAACAATTGTTCGCGGAAGAATGGATGTTTATCGTGATATTTCTTCTCACATAAGAGAAATATTTTCACGGTATACAAACTTAATAGAGCCACTTTCTCTGGATGAAGCTTACCTTGATGTTAGTGAGTGCAAACTATTTTCTGGCAGTGCAACCCTAATAGCTGAACAAATAAGGGCAGATATTTTTAACGAATTAAATCTTACCGCATCAGCGGGCGTGGCACCTAATAAGTTTATTGCTAAAATAGCGAGTGATGAAAATAAACCAAATGGTATTTGTGTTGTCCCTCCTGAAAAAATTGCATCATTTGTAGAAACATTGTCATTAAAAAAAATACCTGGTATTGGTCCTAAAACATTTGAAAAACTGCAACAAGCCGGCTTTTCAAATTGTAAGGATGTAAGGGCAGCTTCGATATCTCAGTTATCTACTTTGGTTGGAAAATTTGCTAAATCTTTATTTGAACGAGCACATGGCATAGATAATAGAAACTTAGAGGTAAGTCGATTAAGAAAATCACTGGCGATTGAAACGACTTTACTGGAAGATATTTTTAGTGAATCTGACTGTTTGTCGGTGGTAGAAACGCTTTATGAAAAGTTACTAGTCAGGCTTGAAAAAGTTAAAGACAGAGAAATAGTAAGGCAAGGGGTGAAGTTAAAGTTTAATGACTTTAATCAAACCACCGTCGAGCAACAAAGCTTACTGTGTAATAAAGAGGCTTTTAAGGAATTATTGCAAAAAGCAATTCGGCGATCTAATGACAGAGGTATTCGATTAGTGGGTTTAACGCTGGGTTTTGGAGAGCCTACATTGGCGTCAAACCAACTGACTTTAGGTTTCGAAGGGGAAAGTTAACCGTTTGAAGTTTCGAGCTGTCAGCTGCGAGTAGAGAATACACACTAGAGTTTTCATCGAATGACACAAATTACACAAATTAAGAGCAAAAATAAAAAAGTAATACATACCGTTTTCGGTAAAATAACAAGGGAAGGTAGGAACTATCCTTGTAGGTAAGGATTTATCCTTGCAAGCGCAGCGCAATGAAGCGAAAAAGGTCTCAACAAAGTCATATTAGTTGTATTAGTTTTGCAAGGTTGAAACCCATCTACCGTACTTTAAGAATGGTTTTTTGTTATGAGCCGCTCTCAATCTATTAAACTCTCGATTTTCGAAACTTTTAAAAATAGGAATGTACAACTAAATGTCTAAACAAACTGCCTTGCACTGCGCTGTTGGGTTACTTGCAAGAAGAGAGCATGGCGAACAAGAGCTTCGTAAAAAACTTGCCTTAAAAGAGTTTGAGCAAGAAGAAATTGAGCTAGTAATTCAGCGTTTACTCGAAAAGGATTATTTATCGGATGAGCGATTTGCTCAAAGTATGTGTCGATATAGATCTAATCGAGGCTATGGTTGGTTACACATTTCAAATGAGCTTAAGCAAAAAGGAATTTGTTCAACTATCATTCAAAAATTGCAGGAAAATTGTGAAATTGATTGGTATCTTCAAGCCGAGCTCGCGTATAATAAACGTTTTCGTTCTTTTGAACCTGTTATGGATATAAAAGAAGCAAAAAATTATGAACAAAAAGCCCTGTTAACCAAAGAGCAGAATAAAATAAAAGCAAAGCAAATCCGCTTTTTACAATATCGTGGTTTTACACTTGAAGAAACCTTACACGCGATAGAATGTGCTCGTTTTCAAGCGTAAATTAACTTGGTATAATCACAATATAAATAAGCGCAATATAAATAATCAAAACAGAAATAATACAGACAGAATAAGGCTCCCATGATTAAAAGTACAGCTGAAGTACGCCAGGCATTTTTAGATTTCTTTGCCAGCAAACAACATCAAATAGTTAAAAGTAGCTCATTAGTTCCTGGCACAGATGCCACTTTATTGTTTACTAATGCAGGTATGGTTCCTTTTAAAGATGTCTTTCTAGGCGCTGAAACACGCAGCTATACTCGTGCAACCTCAGCACAACGTTGTGTTCGTGCCGGTGGTAAACATAACGATTTAGAGAATGTGGGTTACACAGCTCGTCACCATACATTTTTTGAAATGATGGGGAACTTCAGTTTTGGTGATTATTTCAAAGAAGAGGCTATTGTGTATGCATGGGATTTCTTAACTAAAATTTTACTGATTCCAGCTGAAAAATTAACCATTACTGTTTTTGAAGAAGATGATGAAGCAGAAAAGTTTTGGGTTGAAGAAATCGGCGTTCCAGCTGAACGTGTAATAAGAATAGGCGCTGCAGATAACTTCTGGTCAATGGGTGATACTGGTCCTTGTGGTCCTTGCTCTGAAATCTTTTATGACCATGGTCCTGAAGTAGCAGGTGGTCCTCCAGGCTCTCCTGATGAAGATGGCGACCGTTTTATTGAAATTTGGAATATTGTTTTCATGCAATACAATCGTCAAAGCGATGGTACCATGGAGCCACTCCCTAACCCGTCGATTGATACAGGCATGGGCTTAGAACGTATTTCAGCGATTATGCAAAATGTGCATAGTAATTACGAAATTGATATCTTCCAATCACTCATTAAAGATACCGCTCAATTACTTGAATGTAATGACTTAGAGCATAAATCATTACGTGTTATTAGTGATCATATTCGATCATGTAGCTTTTTAATTGTTGATGGTGTTGTTCCTTCAAATGAAGGACGAGGCTATGTATTACGTAGGATTATCAGACGTGCAATACGTCATGGGCACAAGTTGGAAGCGAAAGGACACTTTTTCCATAAACTCGTCGCTTCTTTAATTGTACAAATGGGCGATGCTTACCCAGAATTAGTTCAGCAACAAGCGATTATTGAAAAATTATTACGTATCGAAGAAGAGCAATTTGGCCGTACCTTAGACCGAGGTATGTTATTACTTGAAGATATCTTAACTAATCTTGAAGGCGACACTATTCACGGTGACGATGTTTTCAAGCTATATGACACTTACGGTTTCCCTGCAGATTTAACGGCAGATATCGCACGTGAGCGCCAATTAAACATTGATCACAATGGTTTTGATGTAGCCATGGGCCTACAAAGAGAACGTGCACAAAAAGCGAGTCAATTTGGTACAGATTACAATCAACAGCTTAAATCAGATCACACTACCGACTTCCAAGGCTATGATAATAGTTCACATTCAGCAACGATTGTTGAGTTGTTCAATAATCAAGATGCCGTGATGGAGCTTAAAGAGGGAGAGTCGGGTTTAGTTGTACTTGACCGTACACCGTTTTATGCAGAGTCTGGTGGCCAAGTAGGTGATACTGGGTTATTACATCTAGATGGTGGTGTTTTTGAAGTTGAAGATACTATTAAGCTAGGTAATGCTTTTGCTCACAAAGGTGTTGCAAGAACAACATTAGGTGTTAACCGTCGCGTAAAAGCTGAAATTGATACAGGGCGTCGTGCAGATATTATTAAAAATCATACTGCGACACATATTTTACATGCAGCGCTAAGAAAAGTACTTGGTGAGCACGTTACTCAAAAAGGCTCTCTTTGTGATAATGAAAAACTTCGCTTTGATTTCTCGCATTTTGAAGGAATGACAGCGGAAGAAATTTCATCAGTTGAAAGCATGGTTAATGCGGAAATTCGTAAAAATCACGAAAAAGAAACTGAGTTAATGTACATCGAAGATGCAAAAGCAAAAGGTGCAATGGCATTATTTGGCGAAAAATATGATGACCAAGTGCGCGTTGTTACCTTAGGTGACTTCTCAACAGAGCTTTGTGGTGGTGTTCATGTAAACCGTACCGGTGACATTGGCTTATTTAAAATAGTATCAGAGTCGGGTATTGCTGCTGGTGTTAGAAGAATTGAAGCAGTTACTGCAACAGCAGCATTACAATACATAAACGAACAAACTGATACGTTATCTCAAATCGCAGCTTTGGTTAAGTCAGATGTATCATCAGCTAATTCAAAAGTAGAGCTATTATTATCTCGCTCGAAGCAACTTGAAAAAGAAGTGTCAGCACTTAAACAAGAACTAGCGGCACAAGCTGGTTCAGATATTTTAAGTAAAGCGATTGATATAAACGGCACTAAAGTGCTTATTGCTGACTTAGATGGTGTAGAGTCTAAAGCGCTTCGTGGCATGGTTGACGATCTTAAAAACAAAATGCAATCAGGTATTATCATGTTAGCTACAGCAAACGAGGGTAAAGTGGGTTTAATTGCAGGTGTAACCAAAGACTTAATCAGCAAAGTTAAAGCAGGTGAGTTAGTTAATATGGTTGCTCAGAAAGTTGGTGGTAAAGGTGGCGGTAGACCTGATATGGCTCAAGCCGGTGGTAGCCAACCAGAAAATATTACAAGTGCTTTAGAAACAGTGCAACCTTGGTTAGCTGAAAAGTTATCATAAAAATAACTGCTAAGGTTCTTTAGTAACTGATACGTAAGTTAACTGTAAACTCGTCTCTTTTAACAGAAAATGTAAAGCTAAATAAACCCTACAGTTTATTTAGCTTTTTTGTTTATATATCTTAGAAATTTATTTTTTATATGGTGTAGGTTTCGCTACTAACATTGCTATAATTAATCTCACTTGAATCATGTTAAAATACACAACTTGATAACACGCTTTGACCCGGAAATTACCATGAATACCGACTCTTTGTTAGCCCCTATAAACGCATTTCTTCAATGCGAAACACCAGAATCTTGGGTAGATGAAGCTAAAAAAAGTGAAAACTTACAATTATTGCTAACAGACCATATGATATGCGAGCTTAAGGCTGCGCAAACGGCGATGTGGCTAATTAGAAAGTATGCGGTTGATAAATATAGTGGTGAAGCACTGTTAAATTGGTTGCTGCCTTATGAGCAGTTTATTTATAAAGGCGAGGGCAATCTTGAGACGCTTGCCAAAGGTTTAAAGTTCTCTAAGTCTATTGTGCCGAAAAGTGACTCTGTTATTGGCCAAGATATCATTGATAAAATGGTCTTACTTATTAAAGAAGAATTACATCACTTTTATCAAGTACTAGAAATAATGACAGTACGTGAAATCCCATACCAGAATATCAGAGCAGGGCGTTATGCCAAGGGCATGATGAAACATGTTAGAACCCATGAACCAGCGACTTTAACTGATAAACTTATATGTGGAGCCTACATTGAAGCGCGTTCTTGTGAACGATTTGCTAAGCTAGCTCCTCACTTAGATAATGAATTACAGAAATTCTACGTATCATTGCTTCGCTCTGAAGCGAGACATTTTCAAGATTATTTATCTTTAGCACAACAAATTTCAGAAGTTGATATTAATGATAGGGTTGTTCATTTTGGTCAAGTTGAAGCTGAGTTGATCACATCACCAGATGCAGAACTGAAGTTTCATAGCGGCACACCTTGTTAACGTAACTCGATAAAAGTGTATCAACCTAATAATGCCAGAGAATATATGAATGAGTGATGAAGTAGGAACAACAGTTTTGAACGAAGAAACCGAAACCATGCCTACTGTGCAGGAAACATCATTTACTCAAGAAGCACTCACGTCCAAGGAAAAAAACACTTCTCTTGCTAAATCAATTTTTCAAGAAAAGCCTATATTAAAAATTTTATATCAAGATGAATACCTTGTTGCAGTCGATAAGCCGGCAGGTTTATTTGTGCATAAAAGCTTTATGGACAAGCATGAAATTTACTTTGCATTACAGTTAGTCAGAGATCAGATAGGACAATACGTTTACCCTGTTCATCGACTTGATAAACCAACATCGGGGGTATTGCTCTTTGCGCTTAATAAAGACATGGCACGTTCGATGAGCGAATACTTTAGCCAAAAGAGCGATAGTATTGACGAGGCAACACAATCTAGCCAATTGCAACAAATCGATAAGCCAAAACTCACTAAAACGTATTATGCTTTAGTAAGAGGATATCTTGGCGATAACGTATTACCATCGCAAACTCATCTTATTAACTACCCACTTAAAGAAAAGCTCGATAAAATAGGTGATAAATATGCCAAGCAAGATAAGCCTGCTCAATCTGCTATTACGCAGTATCAAGTATTAAAGCAAGCAAGTTTAAATGTACCTTTGGGTAAATATGATAGTGTTCGATATAGCTTAGTAAAATTAAACCCTATTACAGGCAGAAGACATCAACTAAGGCGTCATTTAGCCCATTTACGTCACCCTATTATTGGTGACATTAATTATGGTGACAATAAACAAAATCCATTTTTTATCCAGCACTTTGGTTTTAAGGGGTTAATGTTAATAGCAAAAAACTTATCTTTTAGTCACCCAGTGACTAATCAATGGATTAGTATTGAAGCTGATTTTAATACACAATGGCTAAAGACTTTTAGTGAATTAAACTGGGACGTTGAGGTTTAAAGTACAAGACTTGACAACGCCAAGTGAGGACACTAAAACAACATTTTATCGAAGATTGTCGAGAAAACCCCGTGATCTTTAGTCGCGGGGTAGTTCACATTTGAACTATAACTTAAGAAAAGACGACTTCTCTTAAGCTATAATTGATCTGATTTTTTATTAATGCTACTGAAGACTACTCTATCAGTTGTTCAACTTTGTAGCCCTTTTTTAATAATAAGTTGATTAAGCCAACTTCACCGACAATATGAGCAGCGCCAACCATTACCAACTCTTTATTATCATCAAGGAACATCTCTTCAATTATCGGAATCCAGTTTTTATTGCGATCATTAAGCATTGCGTTCATGGTGCGAGGATCTTTTTTCATAGGTTCAACAGCTAATCGGTTTAGTGCTTCAGTATCACCACGACGCCAGGCTTCAATTAAACTTTTTAGTAAGTTTTCAAAGTCAGAAAATTCTTCTATGTTTTGCTGTAAAAAATCATCTTCATAACCAATCCCCATCTCAGCCATCATGTTAATTTGAAAGTCAACGGTTTCAAGGTAGTTAAGTTCTTTATTGTCTTTCAAAGCTAGCTTACTAAAATAAGCATCAACACCTTCACCAGATAAGCCAGCACGCTGAGCTTCCATCATGGTGAAAACCGTTAGCAGAAGCCCAGGTTTAAACTTATCGAACATTATGATATCAGCCCCTAAAGAGGTTACGTAAGTTGTGAGTTCGTTATAGGTTTTCTTAGTGATAATATTGCTAAGTTTCTTATCTCCAGGGTAACTTAATGCTTGCATCATTTTTGTTTGAAAAGCTATGTCACTGTCATCCGGGAGTTTCGTTTCAAAAACTAACTCATCAGCCTGCTTATAAGCCTGATTAAACTCTTGAGGTAATGGGAATTCAGAGGGGGGTAAGATGTGAACTGTACCAGCTAAAAAAATAGAATCACCTTCCTTGCTTACTTTCCAAACACTTGATTTGGCGTGTAATTGACTATTAAAAGTAGTAGATAGTAAGAGTATAATGGCAGTTGTTATGAGTCTTTTCATAAAAGTCCTTAGTTTGAGTGCACTTAGTTTTTCGTTTTTACGACCTGTATATTAAACATCGTTTTGAGATAAATACAACTTTGGTGAAGATTAAGAGGTTTAAGTGTATTAAAAAAGAAAAACTTGTTAGTCTATTTGGAGTGGTTATTATGGCATGTTACCTGCGTTTTATACGTTGCAACATGAAATTGAGTATAAGGTATGTATGAACAAGTTTGTTTTATCCATTTTATTAATTTTTAGCATTGCTGGTTGCTCCAGTTCAAAAGATGTGAACTCTGTTTATTTTAAACAATTTGATTTTGAACAGGTGAACACCTATAGCATGTTTGATCGCAATACCGGCTTTCGAATAGAACAAAATATCACCGATTTCACTCGTAATCAAATAGAGCTAGCGATAGATAAATCTATGTTAGCCAGAGGTTTTAATTACGAGGAAACAAGTGCTGATATTATTGTCAGCTATGCCGTTATCGGAATGAATCCAGGTGACTTTTCTGCCTATAATAAAGCCGTACGCTTTTGCGCACCATGTCTTAAATCACGTACATGGGTAAGTACAGATAAGTCTTGGAGCCTTATTCCTGGAAGTTTAGTTATTGATTTAATAGACCCTGTTACGAAAAGAACGGTATGGAGAAACATTTTTCCCTTAGAAGTAGAAGTAGAAGATAATAGCCAAGAAGTGAATACTAAAATCAATCAAGCAGTTAATGTTTTAATTAGTAAGTACCCAACAAAATAAATACTTCTTTAAACAAAGTAAAAATAAACATTCTAAATTATCTCTGCAATGCTTATAATGTGGCTACTTAAATAAGGCTTTATAAAATATGAATTTTCCAAACGATGAAACAGGTCAGGTTTTGCAAGAAATGCATCAGGCCGGTATCGATTTAAATACTTCTCATGCTGTTGTTTTTTTTCATTTATTTGAAAGTAAAGAACAGGCTCAAACGATGTCTAACTTCATTAAAGAGAAATTTATCGATGTTTCAGTAAGTTTACATGAAGATGAAACACCGAATGTTTGGGATGTTGATTGCACTGTTAATATGATCCCAGATTACGATGCTATATTAGAAAAAGAAAAAGAGTTAGAAAAAGTAGCGAGCACTTATTCTGGCTATAGTGATGGTTGGGGAATTGAAGCGTAGTAGTTATGTTTATTATTAAAAAATATAAAATGTATTTGACCATAGCGTCACAATCGCTAGCTCTTGCGATGTGTAAAACCCATGATGAAGCTTTTAATAAATTACGTGTTTTCTTTACTAAAATAATCGTGAAAAATTCAGGCACAACAATAAACCTTATTGGTCAAATAGACAAAGATGCTGATATTATTATTGCTAACCATCAATCGATGTTGGATATCTTTGTACTAGAAGAAATAATAGGTAATGATGTTAGATTTATCGGTCGTAAAGGAATCATGGACAAATGGCCCGTTTCTAAAATTGTTGATATGGTTGGCCATATAACAGTTGATCAAAGCGATAAACGAGCCATTATTAAACTCCTTAAAGATGTAAAAGCCTGCCAAGGTAAAAAGGTTATTATTTTTCCAGAGGGAACACGCTCTCGTTCAAGGCAAATAGAGAAGTTTGAAATTGGCAGTAAAATATTAGTAGAGAAGTTAAATTTAAAAGCACAGCCTGTCGTTATTACAAATATTCTTGATGTTTACGATGAGTCTAAGAAAACAGCAACAACTGGTATTGTTGATATTGTTGCACTACCCTTGGTACCAACTGATGAAGAGGACTGGTATGAAAACATGCATCAGGAAATGAAAGCGACTTATAACGCACAAGTATCTTAAGTTGCTTCAACAATAAAAGTTCTCAATAATCAAAGTGATATGGTATTTTTACCCTATCACTTTTTTTTATCTTGTTTTTCTTCTATATGAAAAGCTGGTAAGGATACATTCCAATAAATAGCAGCAAGTCTTATCGTCAATGCACAGATTATGGCAATAATACTGGCGTCATTTTCACTTAAGCCTAAGTGATATAAAAGGATAAATATAGCACCACCTAAAATAGCTGCGAGGGCATAAATCTCTTGGCGTAAAATTAAAGGAATAACATTACACATAAGGTCGCGAATCATACCGCCGACGACACCGGTCATAGTACCCATCATAATAGCAACCATGTAAGAGCTACCTAAATCTAATGCCTTTTGAGTACCTAAAACAGCAAATAAAGCCAAACCAAAGGCATCAGCCACATATAAAAAACGCTTTGGAATCCTCTTCGGTTGTCTAACGAACAGAATCGTTAAACTCGCTGTGATTAAAATGATATACAGATAAGTTGGTTGCGTAAGCCAAAATACAGGTGTTTGAAGGATTACATCACGAACTGTACCGCCGCCTATTGCAGTAACAGCGGCTAATACTGCTACGCCGAAAGGATCAAGTTTATACCTTCCTGCCATTAAAGCACCGGAAAAGGCAAAAACAAAAACACCGAAATAGTCTAGCCACAAAAAAAGGTTATGCATAAGCGTCCTAAATGTTTATTTTTTGTCGGTGGCAATGGGGAGTTTATTTTCTTGCCAACTATTCATATCTCCATGTAAATGCAACACGTTAATAAAACCTCTATCTATGAGCTCTTTTTCAACCAAACCAGCTCTTCTTCCTGAACGACAATATATGATAATTTTTTTATTTTTATAGGGGAGCAATGAATTAGGGTTGTTGATTATATCTAAATGAGGAATATTTTTTGCGTTTTCAATGTGACCAGCATTAAATTCTTCAACAGTCCTAACGTCTAGTAATAAAAAGGCACTTTGACTGCTTTGCAAAGATAAAAGCGCTGTTTGTGTGACTGTCGGTGTTACTTTTGATGTGACCAGGCTCTGAGGCTCATTAGCTAAGCTGAAGTCAGAGTAAAATAGGTTTATAACAAAATAAAATGATATTATTTTATAGAATATACGCATGTAAAATTGACCTTGGTGGGTGATTTTTTAATGAATAATTTAAATAACTTAGTTCAATATTAGCTAAAATCACCTATTTTTAATAGGTTTTTGTATATCTGTTCTTGATTACATGTTTCATAGGTATGAGCTTTTGAAATAAGCTATATTGAAATAAAGGCAGTATTGCCTACAAGAACTAATATCACTAAACAGACAGTAGTCATTAAGTTTATCTTTTTAATAGCATGAAAAATATCATGAATATCAGGTTGACGGGCCTTGTCATTAAATTGCTTTTTTCTAAGTTTACGTTGTGTAGTGCTTTCAATATTATTTTTCATTATAAGCTGATTAGCCAATGTGATGCCTTCACTATCAGGCAAAGTCAATTGTTTAAGCGTTTGTTTTTCATCATAAAGGGCAACACCACCGAGTTTAGTACCAAGTGAAAAGGATAAAAGTTGGAGGAAGTAATCATTATTCAACTGCCAAAAATGTTCTTTACTTAAGCGGAAATAAATTAACCAACGATTAGGGGCTGAACTTAATAGACAAATTAGGGCAAGTAACCTAGAGGGGAGCCATGTAATTATATTGCTGAGTTGATAACTAAAAGCGCCAAATTGAACATATAGAGGTAATTTTACGTTCCAAGCATAGCGCATCTCAAGTAACAGTCTAAAAGCAAAGGCGAGTAAAGGGCCAAATAGAAAGTAAATAAAAATAGGCAGATAGAACTGTTGTAAACTTTTCAATAGTAATACCTCTATATTTGCTTTTGCTATCCCCATTGATGAAAGAGGTTCGGT
>CAWVWK010000012.1:0-32241 GCA_963933725.1 uncultured Colwellia sp. | reverse complement strand
ATTACTTCCACCCGACTTAGATAAAATATGACTTACAATTCCGATGACTTCACCACCTAGATTAAACATCGGCCCACCTGAGTTGCCCATATTTATTGCAGCATCTGTTTGTAAAAAACGAGGTACCATGCCTGTTACTGGTAATGGATCTTTATCACGAATTCCGCTCAAATAGCCTACAGAAAGGCTGTGACTAACTCCCAGTGGCGCTCCAATAACAATTAGTTGCTCACCAATATTGTAGTCACCCTTATCCGCCAGCTTCACCGGCACAATATTTTCAGGCAACTCGGCTGCTTGAATCATAGCAAGATCAACAAAATTATTTACCCAAACAACATGACCTGTCGTTTGGGTACCGTCAGCGAAGTTGATTTCTATTTGAGTAGCCATTTCGATTACATGTGCAGCTGTCAAAATACGACCTTGCTTATTAATAACCACACCCGAACCTAAAGAGCCACTTGTTTTAGTTGATACTAAAGGGCCGCCACCTACAACAGCACCTGGTAACGATTTAACGTGTAATTCAACAACTGCGCCATCAACTGACTCAAATAGTTCTTGAATATTTTTTTGTGCTAAAACAGATGTTGATAAAAGACAACATAAGCTTGCGATAATTAATCGATGCATTTCATTCTCACGTTTTTTATTTATTTCACAAAGCCTAAACCCAACAGTTACGTTGGGTTTATTGAGGTTTTAGTATCTTAATTGATATTTATTGTTTTACGATCTAAAACGGGATATCGTCATCGAAATCAATTGATGGCTCTTGAGGATTTACTTTAGGCGCTTGTTGTTGATTCTGTTGAGCGTACCCGCCTTGCTGTTGTCCCTGTTGAGCATAACCGCCTTGTAAGGCTTTGTTAAAAGGTTGTTGCTGTTGGTTTTGCTGTTCGTAACCACCTTGTTGTTGCTGTTGTTGCTGTCCTGGGGCAGGTTGTCTTTGCTGGTAATTATTTGCTGGTTGCTGCTGAAAACCACCACCTTGTTGCAGTTGTTGGTTTTGAGAGAAGCCATTACCCGCAGCGGCATTTGAGCCACCTTTGCCATCTAACATTTGCATAACACCATTATAGCCTTGCAATACAATTTCAGTTGTATATTGATCTTGGCCTTGCTGGTTTGTCCATTTACGTGTTTGTAATGAACCTTCAAGATAAACTTTTGAACCTTTTTTTAGGTACTCGCCAGCAATCTCAGCCAGCTTGCCAAACATAACAACACGATGCCATTCTGTTTTTTCTTTTTGCTCGCCAGTTTGCTTATCTTTCCATGAATCAGACGTTGCTACAGTAATATTCGCTACAGCGCCACCATTTGGCATGAAACGTACTTCAGGATCTTTTCCTAAGTTACCAACAATTATTACTTTATTTACACCCGCCATGAAAACATCCTATTGATTATGAGCTATAAGTAATTTTTTTTACTGAACATATTAGTCAGAAAGTATTACTTTTTATAGATTGAAAAAATTTTAAGACAAACAATTCTATAGAGAACAGTTTTTTTTACCAGTGTTTTTTAGTAAAACGAGGATTTATTTTTAACCTTTATATGAATAGTTATAACTTAAATTAAAATTAATTCTTGGGGAGTAAATGCAATGTAAGTTTATCTCTAATATCTTCAGGAAGTTGTATCGATTTTTGCATTATAAAATCAAAATGTACCATAGAAGCTGTCCCAGATACGCATTTTTCATTATGCTGCCATAACTCTTGATATACATCGAATGAAGAACCTCCAATACGACTAACAAAAGTTTTAATTTCAATCGGCTCACCAAAAAATAGTTGACCGTGATAGTTAACTTCAATTTTAGCAATAATAAGTTGCCACTTACTCGGTTCTAATTCTGGTGTAAAAAATTTAAATATTGGTTCTCTTGCGCCTTCAAACCAAATAGGTGGCTTGGTATTATTAATATGCCCTAAAGCATCAGTATCGCTAAACCTAGGTGAGATTGACTCAGTAAACATAATACGCCCTTGAAATGTTTTTATATCACTAAAATAATGTATATTTTTAAAAGATGGTGATTTAGCAAATACTAATCTAACTCGGCTTAATAGAAATGCAGTTAAACATCAACTTAGCCAGTTTACTAGAGGCTCTTCAATTGAAGTGGGTGGTTCAGTAACCCCATGGAATTGTTTACCTCCTATATATAAACAGTCTTCAAGCCTTACACCAAACTCTCCTGGCAAATAAACCCCGGATTCATTAGAAAAACACGTGCCTTTTTGTAACAACTGCTTTTCGTCATAAACAAAATTAACATTTTCATGCCCTTCCAGACCAATACCCGTTCTGTGTGACAGACGTAGCAGTTTATAATCAGGCCCTAAACTAACGCCTCATAATGTGCTCTTACTACGTCATCAATACTTCCCGCTGTAACATCAACTTGGGCTTGCTTAAAAGCAATTTACTGACCTTTGTTAACTTTTTCTTTGCTTTTTACTAGCGCTGCCAAACACAAGCGTAGGGCTAATATCTGACTGGTAACCATGTACACTAAAACCTGAATCCATTAAAACTATAGAGCCACTTTTTATAACTTGCGCTTTTTTACTACCATGTAAAAATGCGCTGGCTACATTAAGTAAGACTAAGCACCACGATCCGCCACCGCCTAGATTAGGTTGCGCTTCATTCATTAAATTTTGCGTCATTGCCAATTCTAATTGTAAATAGAACATGGTGATATGCTGCAAGTGTCAGTTCATTAGCTTTGTGCATAAGTTGTAATTCATGATCTGATTAAACCATACGACAACCTAGCGTTATAACATCAGCACTAACATGTTTGGTATCACTAAGTAACGACATGGTCTCATCTAGCACACAATACCTGACAGTACTTTCAAAGCCGATTTTACCCTTGTGTAAACCTTGCTTGGTGAGAATATCCTTCAACAACCGATAAGGGCTTTAGTGTTCTTGCCAAACACTTAAATTAGCCGGTAAATTTAAAGCCTCTCTTATTACTCGCACTTCAAAGAAAGGACAAACCACCACTTAATACCCATGAAGTAAACCATCGTAGCACTTGGCTCAATCACTAAGGATTAAATATTGTGCAGTGCCATTAGCTTCTGTGCTTTAGCAAGCCTAGCCATGCCTTTCATTCACAGAAAGACCAGATATATCCATTGTAACATTTGGCAATGATGTAATCGAGCTGGTTTGCGCATAAGATAGACATAACTTAAGCATCTGCAATAGCTGCAATTGACGATTTGAGAAATAATCTTATATCCATAATAAAAAAATCTATAAAATAATAAATTAAAAGCAACACAGGCAATTTTAAAGCTTTCTCATAATGTCAAATAGTTACACTTAGTGCGAGTGTCTCAAAATAAAGTTCATCTCAACTACAAAATTTGATTATTCACACTATAATTAATATTAGGCTCTGTTGATCTTTCATTTAAGATAACAAGGCATAACAGAGTGCTATGTCGTTATTCTACTCTAACTTTTTTAACGATGTTAGGTTTAACTCTAGCCATAGCACTTCGGGTTGCCGTGTAAAAGCGTTACTCTTTTTTGCTTAAAAGTGCATTTGGAACAACCAAACATTATATTAAGCGCCTAGATTAACCTCTTTTTCAACAGTAACAGAGCTGTAAAATTAAAGCTCAACAGCACCTAATCTCTGTTGAACTTTCATGTTCCAATTATTTTCTTAATGCATGGTGAACTTTGATAAAAAAAAGAAACGCTTTCAAAACACTATTCTGTTCGCTAATTTTATGCGTGACTTGTAGCTATGCAAACGAAAATACTTCCCAAAAACAACCTTGTAAAAAACAAACTATTACTTTTCACATTAATACTATTTTTGATGAAAATGAGCCGGATATTATTTTTATACATCGTTGGGCAAACATGCTCCATATTAATACGAAGCTCATTACGATGGAAAATGAATCGGCATTTTTTATTGAAAAATGTAATAAGGACGCCACAGATTTAGCTGAATTAGAAAGACATTTAAGAAGTAAAGGTTTTATCCGTTCTGCAAAAGTAGAAGGCGATGAAGATCTTCAAAATATTAATGTTACCACGTGGGACAACTGGTCATTATTACCAACCATGAGTTTGGGGCGCAAAGGTAATGTAAATACATATAGTTTAGGTATAAAAGACACAAATTTATTTGGCTTAGGTGTAGATGCAGAATTGTCCAGCTATAAAAATGCGCAACGGAAAGGTTATAAAGTCAAAGCAAGCATACCTCTTTTTCAAAAGAACAATAACACGTTAAAAATTGGCTTTGCTGACAATGACGACGGCCAAGAAAAGGCCATTATTTTAAATAAATCATTTGCCAGTTTTCATTCTCATAATGCCTATGCCATTGGTTTTGATGACTCGATACAAGATGATACTTTATTTCAAAACGATGATACTCAGTCGGTTTTTGGACACGAGTCGAACTATAAAGTTCTTAATTATGCCTGGCTAAGTGATAACAATGATAATTACACTCTACGCTACAATATTGGCATAAACCAAGATTACCATAAATTTTCTTACCGCTCCCCTAATGATGATAACAATGGCACTTTAGTGTTGCCTGAAAACAGAGAGTATATTTATCCCTGGGTAGGCATAAGCTATATCGAAAAAGATTTCAAAAAACTAACAAATATTCATTTAATTTCACAAATTGAAGATTTTAATCATGGTCTACGAATATCTTCTACCTTTGGTTTTGGCAAAGATATGTTCAGGGAAGATCAAATGACCTTGTTCAGTATTGATATTAATAAAGGCTATGAAATACATGAAGATGGACTTTTATTAATTGAAGCAAGTTTAGATAGTGACATTTTTATCAATACAGAGAATAGAATACTTGCAGAGCTTTCAGGCGAGTATTTTTACACACTAACTGACAGCATAGGATTCTATCTAAATAGCCATAATGTATATAGCAAAAATCACTATTTAGATAGGCCTGTTACTATGGGGGGCAATAAGCGTTTAAGAGGTTACCCTCTTCAATATCAACACGGTAGTAAAAGTGTTATGTTTAACTCAGAACTTAGATACTATCCTCAATTGAATATATTAAAGTTATTTGAGGTGGCTGGTGTCGCATTTTTTGATGCTGGCAAAGCCTTTGGCGAGGCTACAGCCAAAAACATTGAAGCTGGTTGGTTGCAATCTGTAGGTGTAGGTTTACGGTTTTTTTCTCCTCATGCGGGGAAAGCAAGCGTGATACATTTTGATTTAGCTTTCCCACAATCCGACAACCCGGATATGGATAATTTTGCTATTCGAATTGAAGCTAAACGATCGTTTTAAATACGCTTTACCTACTCATAAATAAGGTAAATGTTATTAGCTGACCAGTATAATATCTATATAGCTTGCTCTAATAAACTACAATAGACGTTTAAGAACACGATCTATTTGAGTGATTTTTATTTTTTTAAGCAGTTTTTGAGGCTTTTCAGGGTAATCAGCAATACTCTCGATTTCTGAGTAATGATTTAGTTTTTGAGTATGTTTAAAAATAGCTTCAACTTCTTCAGCTACTTTAGGCTTTAAAACACCACTAGGATCATCTAATAATAAGCCATTCTCGAGATCTAACGCCCAAGCTCTAGGATTCAAGTTACTACCTGTTAACAAGTGAAAACGCTCATCTGCAATAATTCCTTTTAAATGAAAACTATTACTTTCATGTTTCCATAAGTTTATGGTTAACAAACCGCTGTCGATGAAAGACTGATACCGTTTAACAAAGCGCTGCAGAAGCATCTCGTATACATAAGGAACAATTCCTATAAAACTAAATTGTTCATCATCATTAATAAAAAAGTCGTTAGCCGTTTTATCTCCTACAACCATGGTCACTTTCACCCCTCTTTTTAATGCTTTAATTACATCCCTTGCGAGAACAGGAGGTAAATTAAAGTAAGGCGTAAAAATTAAAGCTGATTTCTGACTATTTTGGATGACCTTTCTAACCGCTTTATTTAACTCATTCTTGCGTCGCCCAAAACCAACTAGGGGCTCGACTGAAACCATGTTGCCGCTAGAACACTGTTGAATAGGGTTGTCGATGCTATATTTTATTTTTTTGAGCTTCGACTTAAGCTCAATAATATGGCGCTTTTGCGCAGCAGCTGAAGGTAACGTATTCTTCTTATGCGGATTTTCTTTAAAACTTATATTTAATAAAGGGGCAAAACCACTTTCTACAAAAACTTTCTGAGCATACTGACAAAAACTCGTTGCTAGATTTTCACTTTGAATCTGATAATAACGATCTAAACGATACCTTTCGCCTTGATGCATATAAATATCATTGATACTCGCACCGGTGTAAAACAAACTGTTATCAAAGACCATGCCTTTTAGATGCAAAACGCCAAAGACTTCTTTATTTTTTACGGCAACACCATAAATATTAATTTTTTGATCGTACTGATCGGCTAAATCTAAATACAAAGCTCGATTGCCTAGGCTTTCTTTTTCGCCTATTAAGCCTCGTTGTCCCCTGTGGTAATCAATAAACACTTTAATATCTAGACTAGGATGATTTTTTTTAGCTTTGTAAAGGGCATGTAAAACCTCACGACCTGCTTCATCATCTTGCAAGTACAGTGCTGTTATATAGATTCGATGCTTAGCGCTCTCAATTAATGACAATACTGCTTGTTTATATTGCTTAGCTGAAGGGATGATAGATACATCATCACCATTGACTAAAATTTTATTACCTAAAGTCGTCAAGTTTCATTTCTTTTATTTGTATACGATGCAGGGAGTATAGCCATGTTTCTATCAGCTTTATAGTATTTCACGGTGACTTTGATTAAAAAACAATCTAAGACACTATAGCAATAAGTGGCTCAAACAAAAATAAGCGCTAAATAGCGCATATTTTAAAATTCTATGAAGGTAGCCAAGTTGTGCTCTAAATCACCATTGCTAATTCGGCAGCCTGCCTAATGGCACGTTTTGCATCTAATTCAGCAGCAACACTTGCACCACCAATAAGATGAACTTTCATGCCTCCTTCCTCAAGAGATGCTTGCAAGTCTCGGTTTGATTCTTGACCAGCACAAATAATGATATTATCAACAGCGATAAGTTGCTCTTCACCATCAACTTCAATTATTAAACCATCATTTGTTACTTCTTTATAGGTTGCACCAGCAACCATGTTAACACCATGTTTGAGTAAATTAGCTCTATGTACCCAGCCAGATGTTTTACCTAAACCTTTACCTACTTTTGTAGACTTTCGTTGTATTAAGGTAACTTCTCGTTTTGCTTTTGGCTTAATCATGGCGTTAGCATCAATCAAGGCTCCACCATTTTGGTAGTTTTTATCCACGCCCCAGCCTTTAAGCCAAGCTTCACGAGTTTCAATATTCGTCGTGGCCGCTGAGCCTATATGATCTTCAACTAAATAAGACGTGACATCGAAACCTATTCCACCGGCACCAATGACAGCGACTTTGTCACCGACGAACTCTTTTTCTTTTAGCACTTGCAAGTAGCTCATTACTTTAGGATTATCGATTCCTTTAATATCCAGTTTTCTTGGTTTGATTCCTGTAGCTAATACAACTTCATCAAAGCCTGCGTGAAGTAACTCTTGTGCTGTTTTTTCTACATTTAAATGCACTTGAACATTAAACAATGAAAGCTGTTTGTTAAAATAGCGCAGTGTTTCATAAAACTCTTCTTTTCCTGGGACTTGTTTGGCGACATTAAACTGCCCACCAATTTCGCTGATTTTATCAAAAATTTCTACTTTGTGTCCTCGCTGTGCTGCATAGACGCTAAAGGCAAGTCCTGCAGGACCAGCACCTATAACAGCTAGTTTTTTACTTGTTGATGCTTTCTCAAACAACAATTCTGTTTCATAACAAGCAACTGGGTTTACCAAACAAGAAGCTCTTTTTTGTTGAAATACATGGTCCAAACAAGCTTGGTTACAACCAATACAGGTATTTATCTCATCAGATTTATTGGCTGCCGCTTTATTAACAAAATCAGCATCCGCAAGGAAAGGTCTAGCCATTGAGATCATATCAGCTTGCCCACTGGCTAAAACTTGCTCTGCAACTTCCGGCGTATTAATTCTATTAGTGGTAACTAAAGGAATCTTTACTTCCTTTTTCATTTTTTCAGTAATCCAAGTAAAAGCTGCTCTTGGAACAGAGGTAACAATGGTAGGTACACGTGCTTCATGCCAACCGATACCTGTGTTAATAATGGTAGCGCCAGCTTTCTCAACGGCCTTAGCCATGGTTACGACTTCGTCCCAAGTATTTCCACCATCGACCAAATCTAACATCGATAATCTAAAGATAATAATGAAATTTTTACCCACTTTAGCTCGCACTGCCTTGATCGTTTCAATCGCTAAACGCATGCGATTTTCAATGCTACCACCCCATTCATCTGAACGTTTATTTGTTCTTAAACAAGCAAATTGATTGATCAGATAGCCTTCACTCCCCATTATTTCAACACCGTCATAACCTGCTTTTGCGGCTAAATGCGAAGCATAAGCATAATCTTTTATGGTGCCTTTAATTTGTCGTGTCGACATGGCTTTAGGGGTAAAAGGAGAAATAGGTGATTTAATTTTACTTGGTGCAACAGCAAAAGGATGATAGCCATAACGCCCGGTATGCAGTAATTGCAAACAAATTTTAGTTGAGTACTTATGCACCGCTTTTGTTACTTGTTTGTGTTTTTTAACATGCCAGAAATGACTTAATTCACTACCGAAAGGTTCTATCCTACCTCGTAAGTTAGGACTTACGCCACCAGTAACAATAAGGCCAACACCACCCTTAGCTCTCGCTTCATAAAAAGCAGCTAATTTAGAGAAACCATGTTTCTCTTCTTCGAGACCTGTGTGCATAGATCCCATTAAAGTACGATTGGCTAATTGGGTGAAACCTAAGTCTAGAGGTTCTAATAAATGCGGAAAAGGTGTGGAAGATGACATACATACTCGCTTATTGGTCTAACCAGTAAAAAATAACAATTTACTGTCTTTTGCAAAAAATAACAAGTTTTACTCCAAAATGCTTTGACGACTTTGTTATGAAACCATTACAGACGAGCTAGAAACTCATCTGAATTATTCAAGCTTGAAGTAATTTTATGCAAACCAAAGCATGTGCTAGCAAAGAGATAAATAAGACCTAACTACCTTTTAATGCTGCTCTTACTTCTTCAAAATCAACCAAGTTTATATCGACTTTAAGGTAAGCGACTTGCTTGCTCTTATTTATACGTTCATTATCACTCATTATGGTTGCTTCAATAATACCAGGCATATTAGCTAAAACTTCAGCAACCTGCTCAGCCTGCTCTGATGAAGTGATATTTGTATCGAAACTGTAGCTTTTCGACTTTCTTAACGGCGGCATTCCTAAACTCAAAATTACCCATAAGGCGCATATGATAGTCATGACAAGGAAAATGCTTTGTTCGCCAAAGGTTGTCGCCAGAACTCCACCTAAAACTCCTCCTACGAAAGCCCCGAAAAACTGACTACTTGCATATAGCCCCATAACAGTACCTTTTACTCCTGCTGGTGCTATACGAGATAAAATGGATGGCATGGTAGCTTCTAAATAATTAAAGGCAGTAAAAAATAAAACCGTTGAAAGAATTAAAGTTCCTAAACCTAAAGGGAGTAACCACAACATCAATAATGCAACACAGAGCAATACTACTGAGGCAGTAAACATTTGCGTTTCTTTTTGCTTTTGGATAGCAAAAATCATGAAAGGAACCATTAAAAAGAACGAACTTATTAATGTAGGTAAATAAATTTTCCAGTGGCTATCAAGGTCTAGACCACTTGCAACAAATAGTTTAGGCAGTGTAACAAAACAAGCAGTTAGCGCCATATGAAGAATAAACACACCAACATTTAACCGTGACAACTCTGGATGGCGAATCAAATGTGTTATTTTACTGGGTAAAGCAACGTTATCACCACGAGGTGCTTTATTTATTGAATAGGGAACCGCAAACAGCATCAACCCCATCGCCATAATCGTTAACATACCTATAAACCAAAACAACCCACTTAAGCCAAAAGCTTCGGCAACAATAGGACCTAAAATCATTGCAAAGGTAAATGAGAGACCGATAAACATACCTATCGTAGCCATGACTTTAGGACGCTGCTCTTCTCTGGTTAAATCAGCCGCTAACGCCAAAGTCGCACTAGCAATAGCTCCCATACCCTGTATGGCTCGTCCAATAACAACACCGTAAATGGTCGTTGACATAGCCGCAATAATGCTGCCGATAAGAAAAACAACAAGACCGGTGAGAATAACCGGTTTTCGACCAAACTTATCTGACAATAATCCCATAGGTATTTGAAAAATAGCCTGAGTTAAACCATAAGCTCCTATGGCGAGTCCTACCCAAAAAGGGCTATAACCCAAAAGCTGCTCTCCATAAATGGCAAAAACAGGTAGTATCATAAAAAGACCAAGCATACGCACGCCAAAAACACTGGCGAGCGAAAAAGCTGCTTTTTTCTCAATAAGATTTAAACCTGAGTTATTCATAACAATTATGTACCTGATATAAAAATGCGAATTAAAACAAGTTTATCACGTTTAAAGACGATTTATCTATGCTACTTTTTACTTAGCTGTTTGGGGTTACGCAAAATTTATGTCATAATCTCCGGCTGGTCATTGCGTAATCAACAGTAGATTTAAAGATGAAAAATATCGAAGTGAGAGGGGCTAGAACCCACAATTTAAAAGACATTAGTTTAACCATACCGCGTGATAAACTTATTGTTATTACTGGGCTTTCTGGCTCTGGAAAATCATCACTGGCTTTTGATACCTTGTATGCTGAAGGCCAAAGAAGGTATGTTGAATCACTTTCTGCCTACGCTCGTCAATTTTTATCTTTAATGGAAAAACCAGATGTAGATCATATTGAAGGTTTATCGCCAGCCATTTCCATTGAACAAAAATCTACTTCTCACAACCCAAGATCTACCGTTGGTACCATTACAGAGATCTCTGATTACCTGAGGTTGTTATATGCTCGTGTTGGCGAGCCTCGATGCCCTGACCATCATATTCCACTGGCAGCACAAACTGTTTCACAGATGGTAGATAAAGTTTTAGCGCTTGAAACGGGAACTAAAGTAATGCTACTTGCCCCTGTCTTACAAGACAGAAAAGGTGAACATACTAAATTATTAGAAAACTTAGCAGCACAGGGTTTTATTAGAGCGAGAATAGATGGTTCTGTTTGTGACTTATCTGATCCTCCGCCACTCGATTTACATAAAAAGCACACTATTGAAGTGGTTGTCGATCGTTTTAAAGTACGTGATGATATTCAACTTCGTTTATCGGAGTCATTTGAAACCACCCTAGGTTTAACATCAGGTACCGCTAAAGTAGCCTTTATGGACGAGCCAGAGAAAGCAGAACTTGTTTTTTCAGCTAATTTTGCTTGCCCTCAATGTGGCTATAGCATGCAAGAGCTTGAACCAAGACTTTTCTCTTTTAATAACCCAGCAGGCGCATGTAAAACATGTGATGGGCTAGGTATACAACAGTTTTTTGATGAAAAACGTGTCCTTGCTAATGATGAGCTTAGCTTGTCAGGTGGCGCGATTAGGGGGTGGGATAAAAGAAACTTTTATTACTTCCAAATGCTGCAAGCACTAGCAACCCATTTCGGTTTTAAAGTAGACCTCCCTTTTAAAGATCTCGATAAAAAATATCAAGATGTAATTTTAAAAGGTAGTAAAGAAGAAATAGAGTTCAAGTATATGAATGATCGCGGTGATGTGGTTGTTCGTAAGCACGCCTTTGAAGGCATATTAAATAACATGCAAAGGCGCTATAAAGAAACTGAATCAAATGCCGTCAGAGATGAGTTATCGAAATACTTAAATAGTCAAAACTGCCCTGACTGTAACGGAAGCCGTTTGCGTTTAGAAGCAAGAAATGTTTTCGTTGGTGATATGCCTATCACCGAGATATCTGAATATGCCATTGCTGATGCGTTAGCGTTTTTCGAAGGATTAAATTTAACAGGTCAAAAAGGGCAAGTTGCCGAAAAAATTCTCAAAGAGATTAACGAACGCTTAGGGTTTCTTGTTAATGTTGGCCTTAATTACTTAAATTTATCACGTGGGGCTAATACATTATCTGGTGGTGAAGCTCAGCGTATTCGTTTAGCTAGTCAAATAGGCGCGGGTTTAGTCGGCGTAATGTATGTTCTAGATGAACCTTCTATTGGTTTGCATCAACGTGATAATGAAAGACTTCTTTCAACCTTAATCCATCTTCGAGATTTAGGAAATACTGTGATTGTGGTTGAACATGATGAAGATGCCATTCGAGCTGCCGACTTTGTAGTTGATATCGGCCCTGGGGCAGGTGTGCATGGTGGTAATATTATTGCTCAAGGTAGCGTTAATGATATTTTAGCTTGTAAAGACTCACTAACGGGAAAATATCTTTCTGGTGTTGAAAAAATAGAAATTCCTACCAAACGAACCCCTTTCAATGCTAAATCACTTGTTGAGTTAAAGGGAGCGAGCGGTAACAACTTAAAAAATGTTGATTTACAAATCCCAACCGGTTTAATGACCTGTATTACAGGAGTTTCAGGCTCAGGTAAATCAACTTTAATCAATGATACACTTTATAAATTGGCACACATTGAACTCAATGGAGCTACGTTAGATGAACCTTCCCCATATGATTCAATTACGGGTTTAGAGTATCTCGATAAGGTTATTGATATAGACCAAAGTCCTATTGGCAGAACGCCGAGGTCTAACCCAGCTACTTATACAGGAATTTTCACTGCCATTCGCGATATATTTGCAGCGACACAAGAGTCTCGTTCACGCGGTTATAAAGCAGGACGGTTTAGCTTTAATGTAAAAGGTGGGCGATGTGAAGCATGCCAGGGTGATGGTTTGATCAAGGTAGAAATGCACTTTTTACCTGATGTTTACGTACCTTGTGATGTATGTAAAAGTAAACGCTATAACCGTGAAACATTAGAGATTTTATACAAAGGCAAAAATATCCATGAAGTATTGGATATGACCATTGAAGATGCTTTTGGGTTCTTTAATGCTATCCCTGCTGTAAAACGTAAATTACAAACCTTACTCGATGTTGGTTTAGGCTATATAAAACTTGGTCAGTCAGCAACCACCTTATCGGGCGGTGAAGCACAGCGAGTGAAGTTATCAAAAGAGCTTTCTAAACGAGATACAGGCAAAACGCTGTATATTTTAGATGAGCCAACTACTGGCCTGCACTTTCATGATATAAAGCAGCTTCTTGAAGTAATTCATCGTTTACGTGATCATGGTAATACTTTAGTTGTTATTGAGCATAATTTAGATGTAGTTAAAACGGCTGACTGGGTAATTGATCTTGGCCCTGAGGGTGGATCTGGTGGTGGTGAAATTTTAGTTACCGGTACGCCTGAACAAATTTGTAAGCACCCGACTTCGCATACAGCTAAATTTTTAAAGGATATCTTGTAAAGTGTTTGAGGTTAAAGATTCGAGCAGGCTTAGTTTTCGTTTAATGGATAAAAACGACGCTGAAGCCTTATGGTTACTCGACCAAGATCCAGAAGTAATGCTTTTTCTTAACGGGGGAAAGCCAAGCACAAAAAAAGATATAAGCGAGATTATGATCCCTCGTATGATGTCCTACCGAAATGAAAGTAAAGGTTGGGGAATTTGGCAAGTCTGTGATGCCGGCACACAAGAGTACCTTGGTTGGGTACTTGTAAGACCTATGCACTTTTTTAGCGAAAAGCCAGACTATGAAGATATTGAGCTCGGTTGGCGATTTTTTAAAAACGCCTGGGGCAAAGGTTATGCGAGTGAAGCGGCTCAAGCTTTAACAAATGCAATTGCCTGCCAAAGCGAGGCTAAGTTTGTTTCTGCGCTAGCAGTGATAGATAATTTAGCTTCTATTGGCGTGATGAAAAAAATCGGTATGCACTTTAAAAAGAAATACCTTCACACAGACCCCATTGGCGATTTTACTGCAGTGCATTACCAATTACCAATAGTCTTAAACTCTCGACTTAACCTACTCTAAAGAGCTGTTTTAGTAGAGCCAGCAACTGCTTTATTGATTTCAGCCATTTCAGTTGAGGTTAAGTCGCGCCACTGCCCTGGCTTTAATGCACCTAACTCAACACTCATAATTCGATTACGTTTAAGTTTTTTTACCTCGTAATCAAGATACTCACACATACGCCTTATTTGTCTGTTAAGACCTTGCGTTAAAATAATGGTAAAAACAAATTTGCTTTTAACACGAACAATACACGGCTTAGTTATTGTTCCTAATATTGGAACGCCTTTAGACATTCTTTGAATAAAACGCTCACTAATAGGTTTATCTACTGTCACGGTATATTCTTTATCGTGAGCATTTTCAGCTCGTAATATTTTATTAACGATATCGCCATCACTGGTAAGAAAGATTAAACCTTCTGACGGTTTATCTAAACGACCAATAGGAAAAATGCGCTCTGTATGGCCTATTGCATCAATAATATTTCCTCGTACATGCTTCTCTGTTGTACAGGTTATACCGATAGGCTTGTTGTAAGCGATATAAATACGATCCGCTTTATTTTCAGGTGAAGCCTCAATTACCTTGCCGTCAACTTCGACAACATCACCCGGTTGCACTTTCGTACCAAGCGCAGGAATACTTCCATTAATAGTGACACGGTTCTCTTCTATCAGCTTGTCAGCTCCTCTTCGAGAGCTAAAACCGGACTCACTAATGTATTTATTTAAGCGTTTTTCAATTTTTGCCGACATAGGTGTTATCTTTTCTGCAATGCGTGTTAGCTAATAGGCTTTGTATTATACACAATGGTTTGCCTACTCACCACAGCGGGTTATACCAATATCGATTGACTAATCCTAGCATTTTACGTTATCAAGATTATACTTGTGGTTTTAAGGCTTTATAAAAAGACTTTTTATGCTTATTTTTGCTCATAGAGGTGCTAGTGGTTTAGCTCCTGAAAATACGTTGAAAGCTATACAGTTGGCACTTGAAGAAAGTTCAGATGCCATAGAAATAGACTTACACGAAGTGGATGGGAAAATTGTCATTCTGCATGATAGATGGTTGCATTCAACCACTTCTGGCAAAGGCTTAGTCCATAAACAGCGTTTTGAATACATTGAACAATTAACGGCTGGCCAAGGTGAGAAAATCCCAACCCTTGATGAAATATTTTCGTTAGTTGCAGGTCGATGTCAAATTAACCTAGAATTAAAAGGCATTGAAAATACAGACCTTTTATTAGATTACATTGATAATGCTATAGCAAAAAAACAATTAAAAACTGAAGATCTTATTCTTTCTTCCTTTGATCACCAACTGCTTTATAGAATAAATCAACTCAGACCTGAATTTTTAATTGGCGCGCTTGCTGCAGCTATACCTTTATCTTATGCAGAATTTGCAAGCCAATTAAATGCCTACTCTATACATCTTAATGTTAACTTTATTTCACAAGCGTTTGTAAAAGACGCAAAAAAAAGAGGGCTAAAAGTCTTTGTTTATACTGTTGATGAACCAGAAGATATTTTGATGATGAAAGCTTTAGAAGTTGATGGCATTTTTGCTAACTTCCCAGCTAGAGCGAGGCGTTTTTGCTTAAAAAACAAAGACAGCGGATAGTTTCATCCAGTAATACCAATCTCATTTAATGAAACGGGTATTACCAGTTGCTCGCTTTATTTTTAAGTAGTTTTTTCAAGTAAGTTTTAAAGTACTTTTTGGCCATTTTGTATCAAGCCAGCTAGTGGGTTTACCCCATACTGATAACACAACTCAGCTGGTTGGCTAATATCCCATAACGCTATATCAGCATCATAGCCTACCTTTAACTGCCCTTTCGATGAAGCTAACCCGAGTGCTTTTGCACCATGGCAAGTTACCCCTGCAAGTGCTTCAGCGGGTGTTAACCTAAAGAAAGTACAAGCCATATTTAACATAAGCTGTAATGAACAAATAGGCGATGAACCAGGATTTATATCTGTTGCAATAGCAATACTTACGTTATATTTTCGCAGTAAATTGACAGGTGGTAACTTAGTTTCACGTAAAAAGTAAAATGCACCAGGTAATAATACCGCGGTCATATCTGCCTCACTCATTGCTTTTACGCCTGCTTCAGATAAAAACTCAACATGGTCTGAAGATAATGCATTGTAGCTAGCGGCGAGTTGTGTGCCACCTAAATCTGATAATTGTTCTGCATGAACTTTAATAGCTAAACCATGAGTTTTGGCTGCTGCAAAAACACGTTCGGTTTGTGCTAAATCGAAGCCAATATTTTCACAAAAAACGTCAACCGTATCTGCTAGCTTATTCTCTACAATTTTCGGCATCATCTCATTACAAACAAGATCTACATAACCGTCTGAATCATCTTTGTATTCGATCGGCAGTGCATGTGCCCCTAAAAAAGTGCTTTTAATGGTTACTGGTAATTTAGTAGCAAGTTTTTTAGCTACTTCCAACATTTTTATTTCATTTTCCACATCTAAGCCATAACCAGACTTAACTTCTACGGTTGTTACACCTTCTTGGTGTAATGTATTCAATCGTCTAAAAGCATTAGAAAGCAGTTCATTCTTGCTTGCAGTTCGAGTAGCATTTACCGTTGAAACAATGCCTCCCCCCGACTCAGCAATCTCTTGATAGCTTTTACCCTGTAAGCGCATCTCAAATTCGTTTGCCCGTTGGCCACCAAAGACTAAATGGGTGTGACAATCTACAAGTCCTGGGGTTATCCACTTACCTTGCCCATTAATTACCTCAACCTTGTTTTCATCAAAGCTAAGTAAATCATCTTGTTGACCAACCCAAGCAATTTTCCCATCAGATATTGCAATAGCGCCCATTAATATTTCACCATAACTACGACTTCCATCAGTCATTGTAGCTAAATTCACATTAGTGATTAGGGTTTGCCATGTGGCTGTTTCAGAAGGTTTAGTAAACGAATTCATGTTGTTTCCAATAATTAGAAGCGGTAAAGGGCTAACGATAATTTACGCAAGCTTAACTTAGCCTTTGAGAATAATCAACAGTTGTATATACAACCTTGCATTTTACTTTGAATTATGTAATTGTATATACAAGCCAACCAATATAAAACTGATTAATAGTATGACCACAACTCAAAAAACAGAAAATAAACAGTTGCCTAAGTATAGTATTATCAAGCAACATTTGTGTAAAAAAATTGAATCAGGTCAATGGCCAGAGCATTATAAAGTACCGTCAGAAAACGAACTTACTAAACAGTTTGATGTTAGCCGAATGACTGCAAGACGTGCTCTGCAAGAACTGACCGAAGAAGGCGTTCTGGTTCGTTCACAGGGCTCTGGTACTTTTGTCGCTACGTTAAAATCTCAATCTTCACTACTTGAAATAAGAAACATCAGTGATGAAATTGAAGCAAGAGGACATGAGCACTCAGCGACTCAAATTATCCTTAAGTCTATTGCCGTTACCGAGAAAATTTCTATCCTGTTCAATTTAAAGAACAATGAACATGTTTATTATTCAGAAATTCTTCACTTTGAAAATGGCGAGCCTATTCAGCTAGAACAACGTTATGTTAACGCATCGCTTGTGCCTGAGTATTTGCTACAAACTTATACTGAAATTACACCGCATGAATATTTATCAAATGTAGCACCTTTAACTGAAGCAACTCACGAAGTTGAAGCAATTTTACCTGATGAATATACCATCGAACTATTAAATATCGAAAAGCCTACGGCCTGCTTACAGGTCAAACGTCGAACATGGTCACGCAAGGGTGTGGTCAGTTTTGCGATTTTAACATCCCCTGGTGACAAGTATCGCTTAGGTGGTCATTTAACTTTTAATTAAATCAATACGCAATTATTAAGCGAAATAAGTATTGTTAGGCTAGGCTACTTATAGTTTAGGTACAACCAATATTGACGATTTAGAGCCGTTTAAAGGAAACATTATGAGTACTTCAAATTTAAATAAACGATTAGATACAAGCCGAATAATTAAGGCTGATCATGGCAGTAAAATAACCACAAAAAGCTGGTTAACTGAAGCGGCTAAACGCATGCTGATGAACAACCTAGACCCAGAGGTTGCCGAACACCCACAATCGTTAGTTGTATATGGTGGCATAGGAAGAGCGGCACGTGATTGGCAATGTTTCGATAAAATTATTGAAGTGTTAGAGCGTTTAGAAGATGACGAAACATTAATGGTTCAATCAGGTAAGCCTGTTGGCGTATTCAAAACACATAACAATGCACCGCGCGTTCTAATAGCTAACTCAAACCTTGTTCCTAACTGGGCTAACTGGGAGCACTTTAACGAATTAGATAAAAAAGGCCTTATGATGTACGGCCAAATGACCGCAGGTTCATGGATCTACATTGGTTCTCAAGGCATCGTTCAGGGCACTTATGAGACATTTGTCGCTATGGCAAAACAACACTTCGGTGGTGACTCTGCAGGTAAGTGGGTACTTACTGGTGGTTTGGGCGGTATGGGTGGTGCTCAACCTCTTGCAGCAACCATGGCTGGTTATTGTGCGCTTGTTGTAGAGTGTGATGAAACACGCATCGACTTCCGTATCAAAACTCGTTACGTAGATAAAAAAGCAACAAGCCTAGATGAAGCATTAGAGATGATTTTTGACGCAACAGCCAAAGGTGAAGCGATTTCTGTTGGTTTATTAGGAAATGCCGCTGATGTATTCCCAGAACTCGTAAAACGAGGCATCTCACCAGATGTTGTAACAGACCAAACGTCTGCTCATGACCCATTAAACGGTTATTTACCAAAAGGTTGGACAATGGAGCATGCAGCCGAAATGCGCTTAAAAGATGAAGCTGCTGTGGTAAAAGCCGCTAAGCAATCTATGGCTATTCAAGTTCAAGCGATGTTAGATTTACAAGCTGCCGGATCTGCAACAACCGATTACGGCAATAACATTCGTCAAATGGCACTAGAAGAAGGTGTAGAAAACGCATTTGACTTCCCAGGTTTTGTTCCTGCTTATGTGCGGCCTTTATTCTGTGAAGGCGTCGGTCCATTCCGTTGGGTGGCATTATCTGGCGATCCTGAAGATATCTACAAAACAGACGCAAAAGTTAAAGAGTTAATTCCTGACAACCCACATTTGCACAACTGGCTTGATATGGCGAAAGAGCGTATTGCTTTTCAAGGATTACCTTCAAGAATTTGTTGGGTTGGTTTAAAAGACCGTGCACGTTTAGCACTAGCATTTAACGAAATGGTTAAAAACGGTGAGCTATCTGCTCCTGTTGTTATTGGCCGAGATCACTTAGATTCTGGCTCAGTTGCTTCACCAAACCGTGAAACTGAAAGCATGCTTGATGGCTCTGATGCTGTATCAGATTGGCCGTTACTTAATGCACTACTTTCAACTTCAGGCGGTGCTACTTGGGTAAGCCTTCACCACGGTGGTGGCGTTGGCATGGGCTTTAGCCAACACTCAGGCATTGTGATTGTTGCTGATGGTACAGATGAAGCAAAGCAGCGCTTAGGTCGCGTTTTATGGAATGACCCTGCAACGGGTGTAATGCGTCACGCTGATGCAGGTTACGATATTGCTATTAACTGTGCGCAAGAGCAAGGCTTAGACTTGCCGATGATTGACGGCGCAAACGGCAAATAGAGATATAAAAAAATAAGTAAATAAAGATTTAGTGCGAATTATTGGATAGTTCGCACTTATACCTGCTTCATTATATGAAACTGGTATTAACGATTAAGAGAAAATATTATGACTACAATCCATGAATTAAATATCGTACCCGGAGAATTAAGCCTTGCTCAATTACGTGCTGTAAGCCGTTATGATGGTATTCAATACAGTTTAGATGAAGGCGCTTTTGAAGAAATCAATAAGAGCGCTGAAGCTGTACAACAGGTTATTAAAGATGACCGTGTTGTGTACGGTATTAATACCGGTTTTGGCTTATTAGCTAGCACGCGTATTAAAACAGACGAATTAGAGTTATTACAACGCTCTATTGTCCTTTCACATTCTGCAGGTTTTGGCGAGTATATGGAAGATGCCACGGTTCGTTTAATGATGGTTTTAAAAATTAACTCATTATCTCGTGGTTTCTCAGGTATTCGTCTAAGTGTTATTCAAGCATTGATTCAGCTTTTAAATGCAGAAGTATACCCTTGTGTCCCTAAGAAAGGCTCTGTTGGCGCATCAGGCGACTTAGCGCCATTATCTCACATGGTGCTACCATTATTAGGTGAAGGCGAAATGTCTTACCAAGATAATGTTATCTCAGCTGAGGAAGGTTTAAAAATAGCTGGTTTAGAACCACTAACGCTTGCGGCAAAAGAAGGTTTAGCCTTATTAAATGGAACACAAGCTTCAACGGCTTTCGCATTAGAAGGTTTATTTGGTGCTGAAGATCTTTTCGCTGCAGCTACCGTCATCGGTTCTGTTTCAGTTGAAGCTGCAATGGGAAGTAGAGCTCCTTTTGATCATCGTGTACATTCCGTTCGAGGTCAAAAAGGCCAAATTGATGCTGCAAAAGCTTACCGCCATATTCTTTCTGATAGCTCTGAAATTGGCGACTCACATACCGATTGTGAAAAGGTTCAAGATCCGTATTCACTTCGTTGCCAGCCTCAAGTAATGGGTGCATGTTTGACCCAAATAAGACAAGCGGCAGAAGTTTTACATGTAGAGTCGAACGGTGTTACAGATAATCCACTTGTTTTTGCTAACGAAGGTGATTTCATTTCAGCGGGTAACTTTCACGCGGAGCCTGTTGCAATGGCGGCTGATAACCTAGCTATAGCAATTGCTGAAATTGGCTCTTTGTCAGAGCGTAGAATGGCACTACTAATTGATGCGACTTTAAGTAAGCTGCCACCATTTTTAGTGGATAACGGTGGTGTAAATTCTGGCTTTATGATTGCGCAAGTAACCTCTGCAGCGCTTGCTTCAGAAAACAAAACATTAGCACACCCTGCCTCTGTTGACAGTTTACCAACATCGGCTAACCAAGAAGATCATGTTTCCATGGCTGCCTTTGCAGGTCGTCGACTTGCTGATATGTATGAAAATACCAACGGTGTACTTGCTGTAGAATATCTTGCTGCTGTTCAAGGACTTGATTTTAGAGCGCCACTAAAAGGTTCTGAACTTATTGAACAAGCTCGTGATATTTTACGTGACAAGGTTGCGTTTTATGACAAGGATAGATATTTCGCACCAGATATCAATGAAGCTTCTGGTTTAATTTCTGACGCTTTATTCAATGACTTTATGGCCGAAGGTATATTACCAAGTTATTCATAGATATACGTGTAAAATTTTCTTTATCATATTAAGCCCTTAACCATAAAAAAACCTCAGCACTTATCACGCTGAGGTTTTTTTATTATCACTTATACCCTATTAAGTGAAGTCGTTATTCCCACTCAATTGTCGCTGGTGGCTTTCCTGAAATATCATAAACGACACGAGAAATACCATCAATTTCGTTAATAATTCGATTAGAAACCAAACCTAAAAATTCATAAGGTAAGTGCGACCAACGTGCGGTCATAAAGTCGATAGTTTCAACGCAGCGAAGTGAGACCACCCAATCATATTTCCTTGCATCGCCCATAACACCCACAGAACGAACAGGTAAAAAGACTGTAAAAGCTTGGCTCACTTTTTTATATAAATCGTGGTTATGTAGCTCTTCTATAAAAATTGCGTCTGCACGACGTAATAAGTCAGCATATTCTTTCTTAACTTCACCTAAAATACGAACGCCTAGACCAGGACCAGGGAATGGATGGCGATAAAGCATATCGTAAGGTAAACCTAATTCCAGACCAATTTTTCTTACTTCATCTTTAAAGAGCTCACGTAATGGCTCTACTAAGCCCATCTCCATATCTTCTGGCAAACCACCTACATTATGATGTGACTTAATGACATGTGCTTTACCTGTAGCCGAAGCTGCAGATTCAATCACATCTGGGTAGATAGTACCTTGTGCCAACCATTTGGCGTTTTTAAGTTTATTTGACTCTTCATCAAATACATCAACAAAAACATTACCAATTATTTTACGTTTCGCCTCAGGTTCGCTCTCACCTGCTAAACGATCTAAAAATCTATCTTCTGCATTGACATGAACAATATTTAAACCAAAATGGTCACCAAACATGTCCATAACTTGTTCTGCTTCATTTAAACGTAGCAGGCCATTATCGACAAATACACAAGTAAGCTTATCGCCAATTGCTCTTTGTAATAACATGGCAACAACTGAAGAGTCTACGCCACCTGAAAGCCCTAAAATAACTTCATCATCACCAATTTGTTCTTTCATTTTAGCAACAGCATCATCAATGATTGACGCTGAAGTCCAAAGTTTTTCACATTGACATATGTTCACAACAAAGTTTTCTAAGATACGAAGACCTTGCTTGGTATGTGTCACTTCAGGGTGAAATTGAACGCCATAGAATTTTTTCTCTTCATTGGCCATAGCAGCATAAGCACAGCTTGGTGTTTGAGCTACTTTAACAAAATCGTTAGGAATACTTGCGACCTTATCACCATGACTCATCCATACATCAAGCAAACCATTACCCTGTGGGTTAATACTGTCCTCAACGTTATTAAATAAAGCCGATTTACAAACTAGCTCTACGCTTGCGTAACCAAATTCTTTATGTTCACTGCTTTCAACTCCGCCCCCAAGTTGCTCAGCCATAGTTTGCATACCATAACAAATGCCTAATACAGGCACACCCGCTTGATAAACGTATTCTGGTGCTCGTGGTGAATTTTCTTCTGTGACTGACTCTGGACCACCTGCAAGAATAATTCCTGTAGGATTAAAACCCTTTATTTGTTCTTCTGTTACATCCCAAGACCACAGTTCACAATAAACGCCTATTTCACGCACTCGGCGTGCAATAAGTTGTGTGTATTGAGAGCCAAAATCCAATATTAGTATTCGGTGATCATGAATGTCTTTACTCATGGTTGTTTTCCTACTTTGGGTGCCCCTATAAATAAGGGGATATATAAAATAAAAAGACTGACAAATGCCAGTCTGACAAAAGTTAATAATTTAGAGAATCATTTATACAACAACGTTCTGTATAAATTGTATTCAGTGCACATCGACTAACCTGTTCTATAGTTAGGTGCTTCTTTGGTGATGGTTACATCATGAACATGTGATTCACCCATTCCTGCAGAAGTTATCTTCATGAATTCAGGTTTAGTTCGCATCGTTTCTATATCTTTTGAACCTGTTAGACCCATTGATGAACGCAATCCGCCCATCTGCTGATGAATAATGGCAGCAACAGGGCCTTTATAGGCAATTCTCCCTTCAATCCCTTCTGGGACTAGCTTGTCAGCCTCTTGATCAGTTTTTTGAAAGTAACGATCACTCGAACCATCTTTTTGAGCCATTGCACCTAAAGAGCCCATGCCTCGATAAGACTTATAATAACGACCTTGGTAAAGCTCTACTTCACCCGGCGCTTCTTCGGTACCAGCTAACATGCTACCAACCATTACACAGTGAGCACCAGCAACAAGTGCCTTAGCTATATCACCAGAAAAACGAATGCCGCCATCGGCAATCACAGGAATATTTGTGTCTTTAAGCCCTTCTACCGCATTCGAGATAGCCGTTAGTTGAGGAACGCCTACACCTGTTACGATACGAGTTGTACAAATTGAACCTGGACCTATTCCTACTTTAACCGCATCAACACCGGCGTCTGCCATTGCTTTTGCGCCTGCCGCAGTAGCGACATTACCCGCTATTATTTGTAAGTCTTGATATTTATCTCGGGTTTCTTTAACACGATCAAGTACACCTTGCGAGTGACCATGTGATGTATCTATTAATAAAACATCAACACCTGCAGCTACTAATGCGTCAATACGTTCATCAGTACCTGCACCAACACCTACCGCCGCACCAACACGTAAACGACCAAGTTCATCTTTACAAGCGTTCGGTTTGTTTTCAGCTTTTTGGTAATCTTTAGCGGTAATCAAACCACGTAATTTAAATTGATTATCAACCACAAGTATTTTTTCAATGCGGTTCTCATGCATTAGCCTTAAAATATCTTCTCTTGCTGCACCTTCTTTGACGGTAACAAGGTTTTCTTTTTTCGTCATTAGCACTGAAACAGGTTTACTTAAGTCTGTTTCAAAACGTAAATCACGGCTCGTGATGATACCGATTAAATTATTTTCAGAATCAACCACTGGAAATCCTGAAAAGCCAACTTCCTGTGATTTATGCATAACATCATCAATAGTGGCATCAGCGCTAACCGTAATAGGATCTGAAACAATCCCGCTTTCATATTTTTTAACTTGAGAAACGTTTTTAGCTTGTTCAGCGATGGTCATGTTTTTATGAATAAAACCGATACCACCTTCTTGTGCGAGTGTTATCGCTAATCTAGCCTCAGTAACAGTATCCATAGATGCAGAAATCATGGGCACATTTAAGGTGATTTTTTGGGTTAATTTGGTTTGTAAATTGGCAGTATGTGGTAAAACTTTCGAATGGGCAGGAACAAGTAGTACGTCATCGAAGGTTAAAGCTTCTTGGGCAACTCTTAGCATGGCAATATCTCTCAAAGGTGTGTGGGAGTAATATATTGCGAATGAATTCTAACCACTTTTGTCTACTAGGTAAACTTATTTATTGTAAATAATCGAAAATAACTTTTTTTATTTCTTTTTCATTGAAACTATATGCTTTTCACTAAATAATATACCTCATTATTTTTTGATGGTTACTTCCCCTTCATGAGCAAACAACACATTTTAAAAGTCAGTGAATTAACCAAAAAAGTGCGTTTTTTACTTGAAAGTGAAATTAATACGGTTTGGTTAACAGGTGAAATATCGAATTTTGTTGCCGCAAGCTCCGGGCATTGGTATTTATCACTAAAAGATAGTAAGTCGCAAGTACGTTGTGCGATGTTTAAAGGCAATAACCAGCGCGTTCGTGTTCAAGCTAAAAATGGTCAACAAGTACTTGTAAAAGCAAGGGTCTCTTTATACGAACCTCGCGGCGATTTTCAATTAATTATTGAGCAAATGGAAGATGCTGGCGAGGGTTTATTGCGTCAAAAGTTTGAGCAGCTCAAGCATAATCTTCACGCTCAAGGCTTATTTTCTAGCGAATATAAAAAATCGATAGCTAAACATATCAACTCTGTTGGTATTGTTACTTCACCAACCGGCGCTGCCGTCAAAGATATTATCACCGTATTGCAGCGACGCAATCCCAATATTGAAGTAATTATTTACCCAGCGCTAGTACAAGGTGAATATGCAAAGATTGATATCTGTCATGCCATTAATTTAGCGAATCATCGTAAAGAATGTGATGTATTAATTGTTGGTCGTGGTGGTGGCTCATTAGAGGACTTATGGCCTTTTAACGAAGAAGACGTTGTTAGAGCTATTTTCCATAGCACTTTACCTATTATCAGCGCTGTTGGACATGAGATAGATACCACCTTAAGTGACTATGTAGCCGACTTACGCGCTGCAACACCTTCGGCTGCAGCAGAGCTTGTGTCAAGCGACAGTCAAGAACTGCGTGATAAAATTGCTGGATTACGTACCCGATTATTTAATGCAAAACGTTATAATTTAATTAACTTTAGCCAGCACTATCAACATATAAAAAACCGTTTACTACAAGTACACCCTGAACAAAAAATCCTTGTTCAACAACAAAAAGCGGATGAATTAACTTATCGTTTAACACAGCGAATTGAGCGTATTCTTATTGCTAAAGGCCAACGTTCTTTACAATTACAACAACGGCTAGCTTATTTATCGCCTGAACAACCGATTACCAAGAAAAAAGAACGAATTAGCTTATATGAACAAAGACTAAAAAATGCGATGAAAAATACCCTTCAACATAAAAGCGAACGTTTTGTTAATACGATTGAGCAATTACAGTTAGTTAGCCCTTTAGCTACAATTGCGAGAGGCTATGCTATTGCCCGCGATCAAAAGGAAGAGATTATCAATTCGGTTACTAGGGTTAAAACGGGTGATAAAGTATCAGTTCAAGTTAATGATGGGACGTTTAACGCAACGGTCGATTAAAAAGCTTAGATGCCAAGGTTAATATTAAATACCATAGCCCCATTGAGGCATAATTTTTTGCTCTAAACCTAAGTGATCTAAAACTCTTCCCACCATAAAGTCGACCAAATCTTTTATATCAGTCGGTTTATGATAAAAACCAGGAGCTGCAGGCATAATAACAACCCCCTGCTGAGAAAGGGTTAACATATTTTGTAAATGCAGTGTTGAAAAAGGGGTTTCACGAACCATTAAAATTAATTGGCCACGCTCTTTTATCACGACATCTGCAGCACGCTCAATTAAATTATCACTGATACCATGACTGATAGAGGCTAAGGTGCCTGTCGAACAAGGGCAAACAACCATTTGTTGTGGCGCCGAAGAGCCTGAAGCAACAGGAGAAAACCACTGCTCTTTTCCTAAAGCAATAATTTGCTGAGGTTTAGCGTTAAACTTTTCGCTAAGAAATTGGCTGGCTTTGTCTGGTGCAGAGGGTAGTTTAACCCCTGTTTCAGTATTTAATACAATTCGACCTGCACTCGAGCACAACAGAAATATTTGATAGTTTGCCGCCACTAAACACTCAAGTAGTCTTAAAGCGTAAGCTGAACCCGATGCCCCCGTAATAGCTAATGTTATTTGCTTATCAAATGTTGTCATTTAAATTCCCAGCTCTTTAGGCTAATTTCTTTTTTATTAAAGACTACTTTACGCTAAATTTCTAATTACTTAGCTTTTCAAGTATTTTATCATGGATTCCATAAAATCCACCATTGCTCATTACCACTATAATATCACCCATTTCACTCTGCTCGACCACTTTTTTGACAAGCTGGTCAATGTTTGTTTCGACAACACAAGGAACGCTGCATTGTTCTTTCAGTTCTGACATCGACCACATTATTGCGTCATCTTGATATAAAAAGACTTTATCTGCATTTGATAGTGCTTTAGGTAATGTCTTTTGATGAAAACCGGATTTCATCGTATTTGATCTTGGCTCTAATAATGCGATTATTCGCTTCTGTTCGCTTGTTCCACCTACAGAGGCACTTTTAATCATATTTTGAACACCTAAAAGCGTTTTAGTAATTGCAGTAGGATGATGGGCAAAATCATCATAAACCTGTATACCATTTATTTCGCCACGTAATTCAAAGCGTCGTTTGGTATTTACGAAATCTGTCAGGGCTTCAATACCCACTTTACTTGGCACGCCTGCATGACGAGCACTTGCTATCGCCATCAGGGCATTATCTATATTAAAATCACCGATTAAATCCCAATCTACACATCCTTGCAGGCTCCCTTCAAAGTAAACATTAAATTGCTTTCCATCGACAGAGATTTTCTCGGCATACCACCCCGAAATATGATGATCACCCCCCTTAATTTCACTACCCTGTTCATTGTCGTACTTATCGCGACACTCATGACTATGTTCAACGGGAGTCCAACAACCCATTTTAAGGGTCTCGTTAATGGCTTCCTCCCGTTGAGGAGATAAAATTAAACCGTTACTTGGCACCATTCTTATTAAGTGATGAAATTGTTTTTGAATGTCACTTAAATTATTAAATATATCGCCATGGTCAAACTCTAGATTGTTAATGACCAATGTTCTTGGGCGGTAATGTACAAACTTAGAGCGTTTATCAAAAAAAGCGGTATCGTATTCATCTGCTTCAATAACAAAAAATGGAGATTCTCCAAGTCGAGCAGACGAGCTAAAATTCTGTGGAACGCCACCTATTAAGAAGCCTGGATTCATATGAGCGTACTCTAGTATCCAAGCTAACATACTACTGGTAGTGGTTTTACCATGTGTCCCTGAAATAGCCAAAACCCACTTATCTTTGAGCACATTTTCTAACAGCCATTGTGGTCCTGATGTATAGGAAATATTGCGGTCTAGGATATATTCAACCATCACGTTACCACGAGACATTGTATTACCTATAATCACAATATCAGGTTCATTATCTAGATGCTGAATATGATACCCTTGCAGAAGCTCAATACCGAGATCTTGTAGTTGGCTACTCATAGGTGGATAAACATTGACATCACAACCGCTTACTCTATAGCCCATTTCTTTGGCTAACGCTGCAATCCCCCCCATGAAAGTACCACAAATACCTAAAATGTGAATGTGCATAGGTTTATTGTTATTAAGAGGATTCTCATTGAGTATATAGCTCGAGCGTTCAATTGTGTTCATTGTATTTCTTTACCTAATTCAAAGACTAAATTCAGAGGACGAATTCAACAATAATATAACCTATTTAACTCAATTCCTTGTATACTTTTTTCATGTAAATAAAAACTATCCTTTAAAAAGAATCACGGAACAACCCACTATGCCTTTAAGCGTATCAAGTCTACATATTTATCCTATAAAATCCTCTGCTGGCTTAAATCTGCAACAAACGCAAGTGAGTCATTTAGGTTTCGATTTTGACCGACGTTTTGTTGTGAGTGATTTACAAGGTCACTTTATTACAGGACGCACATCGCCAGCTTTGTGTTTAATAGAAGTAAGACTGCACTCCAACGGTATTGAATTAATTGCTCCAAATATGCCTACCCTTAGTTTGAAATACGAGAGTTTCAGCGAAAAATATCAACAGGTGAATATTTGGGGTGATATTATCAAAGGGCAATACTGTAGTGATAAAGCCAGTCAGTGGTTTAGCCAGTATTTACAACGTGAATGTGTTTTACTTTTTTTCGGCAATGACTCAAAAAGAGAGAAGTATACTCATACCGAAAAAGAAAAATCACTGGCTTTTGCTGATGGATATCCATTATTGCTTATTTCACAGGGTGCACTCAACGATTTAAATTCTCGCTTAGAAGCTTGTGAAGCTCAAAAAGTGAGTATGCCGCATTTCCGCCCAAATATTGTCGTTGATTTTGACTCTTTGCAAGAGGAAGTTCGTTTAAAACACAATTATTTAACTTCGAATAATTTAGACAAAAGTAATCACTACAGCACCTATATAGAGGATAGTTGGCAACATATACGTATTGGTGAAATTGAATTTAAAGTAAGCAAACCCTGCGAGCGATGTATTTTTACTACGGTAGATCCTATAACCGCTTTAAAAAATCAACATAAGCAACCTTTAAAAGCATTACAACAATATAGAAAAACTTTGTCCGGAGAAGTGATTTTTGGTCAAAACCTAGTACCCTTAACACAAGGTGAAATATTTATTGATGATAAAGTATCTATTATAAGTAAAAAAACACCACCTATATTTATTGATGTAATGGCCTCTAATAACCGTTTTAAAAGCCAAGAGGAAGCCCTGCAGATGTTAACCTGTCATAAAATTATTGACGAAACACATGATGTTAAAACATTTATATTCAACTTAACCTCGCCAAGAAGTTACCTTGCAGGGCAACACATTACCTTTTCAATAAAGATAAATGGACAAGAAAAAATGTGTTGTTATACCTTGTCCTCTTCCCCTACTGCAAAAGATTATATAAGTATAACCATCAAACGACTTCCTGATGGGCTTGTCTCTAACTATTTTCATGACAAATTTAAAATAGGTGATCAAATAAGATCAAAGGCTCCAAGCGGAAACTTTCATCTACCAGAAGTGATCCCTAAAAAGGTATTATTCATCTCGGCTGGTTCAGGAATTACCCCGATGCTTTCCATGTTACGATTTATGGTTAATTCTCGCCAGCAAAGCCGGCATACAAAAAATCTTAATGAAGAAGTAGTTTTTCTTCATAGTGCAAAAAAAGATCAAGATTTAATTGCTAAAAATGAAATAGACTCTCTCATATCGCAACACGGTAATGGGAAAGTAATCTATGCCTTCACCCAGCAAAATAAAACTTCACTACTTAAAAGCCCAACGCTAAATATTGAGACTGGTCGAGTATCACAAACACTGCTTTCTCAAATAAGCCATATAGCTCAATTTGAAGTGTTTGTTTGTGGGCCAAGTGAGTTTAGAAAATCAGTCCAGCAGTCCTTACAAAGCTTAGGGCTAGAAAGAAGCCAATATCATTATGAGAGTTTCGGAAAAAGAAAAGTAACCTCCTCTGCTCCTGAAATAAAAGATGAGAAGCCAAAGATAAAGACAGCATTAGAAACCACCAATTCAACGCGTTTTAGCAAGCCTAAAAAAACTAGTATTACTTTTGAAAAATGGCATAAAACCATAGAAATTAATTCAAAAGATCTAAATGAGGAAGAAACCATTTTAGAGCAAGGTGAGAATGCTTCATTAATATTACCTTACTCTTGTCGTGCAGGTATGTGTGGAAACTGTCGTGCAAAATTAACTAAAGGTCAAGTTAAGCAATTAACTAATGACGGTCTTTCTCGAGAAGAGCAATCACAAGGCTATATTTTATGTTGCTCTGCTATTGCTCAAGGGGATATCAGTGTACTACATGATTAATAAAACAGGACGATTTTAGTAAGTTTTAGTTCGTTTTTGATTGCAATGGTGTTTAGAAATCATACCCTAAACTGAGTGCTAACCTGTAATCATTTTGCTCTGGTGGATTACCTGTTTCATTTAATTTAGGGCTTTCAGTACGATCTAAATAAAAGGTTAAATCAAGTTCAAGATCACCAATGAGGTCCACTTCAAAACCAGCTTCAAAGTGATGAATAAAATCACCTGACGCTTCATTTACCCATTGCAATTGATATTGCATGTCAAAATCAACTTTCTTTGTCACTTCTAAACAATAATCGCTGGTAAATGAAACTCCCGGAGAGGTTTCCGTTAAGTCTCCCTGACTTACCGCAACATATTTGGTTGACTGATAACGTGGACCAACCACCACATCCCAACGTGTATGGTTCTCATCTAAAATAAAATAACCAACAGCCACACTATAACCTGTACGTTGATCAATATTTAAGAAAGGATCTACAAATATTTCCAAATCTAATGCACGGATGAATACCTTATTACTTATAAACCAATCGAATAGTGAGGTAAACCGACGGTTATCTGCACTAACAGTCTTCGTTTCTGTCGTCTCATCAATATAGTTACTGTAATGCCCTGTGTAATCAGATTGAAAGCGACTAGTCGTCGTTCTTCTTTGTAAACCTACTTCAACGTTGTAATCAAATTGTGATGTATTACCTCGACTTAGAGAAGCACCAAACTTCGCGTAGCCATCCCATAAATCAATTTCATTTTCTCTTGATTCTGCTATTGAGGTGATATCGTCTAAAGCAACACTTCTTTCGATACCTGCATTTACAATGTGTAACTGTCCATTTTGTAAAATAATAAAGCCTTCTCTGACATCACCGTTATGCATTCTAATGCTTAACTCCCTATTACTTCTGAGTTCGGTAATATTGTCAAAATCAATTTTTTGAATAGATAACTCATCACTATCAAATTCAAGCTCGTTATAATACATTGAGATTATTTTACCCTGTAGCCACTCACCAGAGCTAAGCTGCACCCAATCATGCTCCTGTAAATAATGTGTTACAGGTTTTTCAACGACATCTTCCGCTAGAGTAATGGAGGAAAAAAGAGAAAGGAATAGGAATATGCTTTGCGCTGATTTATTAAGTAGCGGATTCTTCATGAAATAAATAATAAAGTATTGGAGTAAATTAAAAATAATGTCGATTATATCAGCATTATTTGCTTACCTCCATTTTAGTAAAGGAATATAATAATTTCACAATTTCTAATCACTTAAAGTATCCAATCCAAACGTCAAACAGGTATAACTTGACCAGAACTCTCATAGATACTAGCCTTTAACGCGACAGTCATTAATTAATGATTGAGTAGCACTAACTTGAACAGCATCATAAAAACATAATTATAACAATGTATTATTGCTTTTAATAATAAGAAGACAACTGATAAATGACTTTTTTTTGACCGGCATTTCATGTTGAAATGAAAAAACTTGAAAAAAAAATTATTATTATAATTCAATGCAAGGGTATAACTCATGACATTAACTAACAAGCAATACCAT
>CAWVWK010000011.1:0-33086 GCA_963933725.1 uncultured Colwellia sp. | reverse complement strand
TTAATTCGTGAAGGTACCCGTAAAAGCCAACAAATGGTTAAAGGGGCGTTGAAAAACCTTGAGGCATTAGTAAAGGCTCATAACATTAAGCCACCAAGCTTGATTATCATCGGTGATGTGGTGAATACCTTTGACGAAAAACAACTTACTAACCTGGGTTATTTAACTGCAAACAAATAAACTTTGTGTTTGTTGCTTGTAGAAATACCCTATTTTTTAACAACACAAGTACTCACTTACGCTGTACTTCCTTATACAACGATAATATAAAGGAATTACTTTACTTATGATTAAGTAAAGGAGTTAATTACCTTATTTGTGATGACTTCTTTTTTCTGATGGATTACCATTATTTTTCTTTGCTGTGTAATTAGACCGTTTTGGCTTTTTTTTATCAGTTGCCTCTCCTTTAGCGCCATTGTTATTGCCTCCATGGCTTTTGCCTTTACTGCTTTTGGAATCAGCGCCTTTGGCTTTAGGGTTTTCTTTTAGAGAAACGTTTTTTTTCGGCTTTTTAGGCTTTAACGGGCGAATAGGTCGTGATGCACCGAGTGGATTCACAGGTATAAAGTTTTCTAACACTTTACGCTCTATATGCTGCTGAATAACATGTTCGATATCCCATAACAAGTTCACCTCGTCTGCACAAACTAATGAAAGTGCTTGACCGCTATTACCTGCTCTCGCTGTTCTTCCTATACGATGAACATAATCCTCAGGAACGTTGGGTAAATCAAAATTTACAACTTGTGGTAACAAGTCTATATCGATACCTCGAGCTGCTATATCGGTAGCGACTAAAATCTTTATGGTGCCTTCTTTAAATGCTGCTAACGCTTTAGTGCGAGCTCCTTGGCTTTTGTTACCATGAATTGCTGCTGCTGTTAATCCTTGAGCATCTAAGTGCTTAGTAAGTTTATTCGCGCCATGCTTGGTTTTAGTAAAGATTAAAGCCTGTTGCCAATTATTCTCTTTAATTAAATAGGTGAGTACATCGGCCTTTTTCTTTTTATCTACTGCTGTAATCCATTGGGTTACTTTTTCCGCCGTTGAATTTTCTGGGTTTACCGAAATTTCAACAGGGTTATTTACTAAACCTTTTGCTAGCGCTCTAATATCGGGAGAAAAAGTTGCTGAAAAAAGTAAGTTTTGTCGTTGCTTAGGAAGCACCGCGATAATCTTTTTAATGTCGCGAATAAAGCCCATATCAAGCATTCGATCTGCTTCATCTAAAATAAGTACTTCAAGCTCAGAAAACTTCACCGCATTTTGATTATACAAATCGATTAATCGACCTGGGGTTGCCACTAAAATATCAATGCCTTGCCTTAAACGCATCATTTGCGGGTTAATTTTCACCCCACCGAATACAACACAGGCATGAAGGTTTAAGTGCTTGCCATAAGTTTCTACACTCTCTGCAACTTGCGCAGCTAATTCTCGAGTAGGGGTTAAAACCAAAGCTCTAACATTGTTAGAAGAAACTTTTTTACCCGCTTTTTGACCCTTTAAAAGGCGCTCTAATAAAGGCAGTGTAAAACCTGCTGTTTTACCGGTTCCTGTTTGCGCCGCGGCCATGACATCTTTTCCCTCGATAACAGCAGGTATAGCTTTTGCTTGTATCGGAGAAGGAGTATCGTAACCTTTTTCTTCAATTGCTTTTAAAATAGGTGCTGATAACCCTAGCGTGGTAAAACTCATAAGTATTCTCTTTTAGTGAGTGGTGCTTTGAAGTGAATATATTTAAATAAGGCGATATTGAAATATCTTTAAAGAATCATTTCATTGTTTAGGACTTTCATTTAAGCAACTACACAGAGTTACTTAAAACGCGTGGAGCATACAGTAAGCTTAAGTGTAGTGCAATTTTAATTAGAGGCGAAAAAAAACCACTTACAATTAGTAAGTGGCTTTTATTTAATCAAAAAGTTAAGTGGCAAAAAAGTCTTTAACTTTCTTAGCCTAAGAACACCATTAAGGCATCATCATTTCTTCTTGATCTTCACCTTCTTTTTCAATAACTTCAGGAATTAAATCTTCACGCGAAATGCCTAAGCCTAATGCAACTAAAGAAGCAACATAGATTGACGAATAGGTACCGACAAAAACACCAAATAATAATGCTGTTGCAAAACCATGTATTAGCGCACCGCCTTTAAAAAATAATGCAGCTAATACCAGTAATGTAGTAATTGAGGTAATAAAAGTACGACTTAATGTTTGGGTTAGAGAAATATTAATAATTCCTTCAGCGTCATTATCACGCATTTTTCTAAAGTTTTCTCGAATCCTGTCTGATACAACGATGGTATCATTTAAGGAGTAACCAATAACAGCAAGTATTGCCGCTAGTACGGTTAAGTCAAACTCTAAGCCAAGAATTGAAAATAAGCCAAGTGTTAAAAGCACATCATGGAAAAGCGCAACTACAGAGCCAATAGCAAAACGCCACTCGAAGCGAAATGCTACATAAACTAGTATACAAATCAGTGCAGTTAGCATAGCTAACCCCCCCTGTTCTGCTAACTCGTCTCCAACACTCGCACCGACAAACTCAATACGGCGCATATCAACTTTTTGACCTGTACCTTCCGTTAATAGCCCTAAAATTTCATTGCCTAACATTTCAGCTTTAACGCCTTCACGTAAGCCTAAACGAATAACAACATCGCGACTTGAACCATAAAGCTGTACTTTCGCATCTTCATGGCCATTATTTTGCATTAAAGTTCGGATACTTTTAAGATCGGCAGGTTGTTCAAAACCTACTTCTATTAAAGTACCGCCGGTGAAATCTAAGCCAAAGTTCAGTTTATTGGTTGCCAATGAAAACACAGCAATAGCCATTAAAATAGCACTAAAAAACATGGCTACTTTACGATACTTCATAAAGGCGACAGTTTCTTTTAATTGTAAAATTTGCATAAGTTTAAATTCCAGTCCCTATATAGATAATTTATTGAGGCGCTTTCCACCCCAAATGACATTAACCACTGTACGTGTACCTACAACAGAGGTAAACATTGATGTAATAATACCAATAGATAATGTAACGGCGAAGCCTTTTACAGGTCCTGTACCAATGGCGAATAAAATCAACGCCGCAATAAGGGTTGTAATGTTTGCATCAATAATTGTAGAGAATGCTGCATCATAGCCTTGATGTATTGCTTGTTGAATTGATTTCCCTTCTCGTATTTCTTCTCGAATTCGTTCAAAAATAAGCACGTTTGCATCTACCGCCATACCTACGGTTAATACTATACCAGCCATACCCGGGAGTGTTAAAGTAGCACCAGGAATTAATGACATAATACCAACAATTAGCACTAAGTTAGCTCCTAAAGCTAAATTAGCTACAATACCAAATGCACGGTAATAGAAAATCATAAAGATAAAGACTAACGCAAATCCCAACAAAATTGCTTGAAAACCTAATTTTACATTTTCAGCACCAAGTGTTGGACCAACAGTTCGCTCTTCTACAATGGTAATTGGCGCGATCAACGCACCAGCACGTAATAAAAGTGCTAAATTATGTGCTTCAGACTGAGAGCCAGCTCCTGTAATACGGAAGTTTTTATTTAGGCGTGATTGAATCGTTGCAACAGAAATAATTTCTTCTACTTTTTCGAAGATAATATTTCCTTCAGCATCTTTTTTGTCGGTGGCTTTATATTCAATAAATACAGTAGCCATTGGCTTACCGATATTACTTTTGGTGCCATTTGACATTTTACTACCGCCAGCACTATCAAGTGATATATTTACTTGTGGTCTTGAATACTCATCGAAACCTGATTTTGCATCGGTGATATGATCACCTGTAAGCATAATGCGTTTTTTCAATAAGCTAGGACGTCCATCTTTATCGGTTAATAAAATAGAGCTTGCAGGAACACGACCATTTAGTGCAGCTTGTAAGTCACCGGTAGTATCAACTAATCTAAATTCGATAGTGGCAGTTGCATTTAAAATTTCTTTCGCTTTTGCTGTGTCTTGTACACCAGGCAATTCGATAAGAATGTGCTTTTTACCTTGGCGTTGAACAAGCGGTTCAGCTACACCAAGTTCGTTTACACGATTTCTGATAATGGTAATGTTTTGCTGTAAAGCATAGTCACGAATTTCTTTTAGCTTTTGGTCTGTCATTAACGCTTTGAGTGTTAAAGTATCGTCATCACTTGATAATAAAATATCGCGGTAACGCTTTTTAAGTAAAGACTCACCCGCTGCAAGATCTTCTTCTTTACGAAACTTAACGACAATCGCATCGCCTTCTTCTTTTACACTACGGTAACGGATTTTTTCGTTACGTAAATCGCCACGAAAATCACTTACCATACCGACTTTGGCTTTGTTAAGTGCTTCTTTCATGTTCACTTCCATAAGGAAGCTAACACCACCACTTAAATCTAAACCTAGCTTCATTGGCATACCACCAATAGATGCTAACCAGTCAGGCGTTTCAGGGGTTAAATTCAAGGCAACTGAATAACGTTTACCTAAAGCGTCTTCGAGTAAATCACGTGCTTTAAGTTGATCACCGGTATTTTTGAAACGCGTTAAAACCTGACCATTTTCAAAGGTAATACTTGCATAATCAATTTCATTTTCGCTAAGCGAAGCTTTGATGGTACCAAGTGTTTCGACATTTGCCTCTACACCGCGTAAACCGGAAACTTGAACTGCAGGTGCTTCACCAAAAAGGTTTGGTGTGGCATAAAGTGCACCTAGGGCAATAATAAATGCCACCATCAGTGTTTTCCATAATGGATATTTGTTTAACACAATTATTCCCTTTATTTTTTGTTTAAATTTCTATAATTTTTAAAGCGTTTACTTTTTTGGACAAGCCATACAAAAAAGGAAATACATCATATTGATTATAAGTATTTCCTACTTTATAAACCTGAAACAGTTAGTACGGCTATACTATAAAGACTTCATTGTGCCTTTAGGTAATACTGCTGTAATTGCTGCTTTTTGAATCGTTACATCGTTACCTTCATTTAAAGTAACTACGATAAAGTCTTTTTCATCTGAAACTTTTACGATTTTACCTACAATACCGCCTTGGGTAAGCACTTCATCACCTTTCGCTAATGATGACATTAAGCCTTTATGCTCTTTCATACGCTTAGCTTGTGGGCGGTAAATCATAAAGTAAAATACAGCACCGAATACGGCTAACATGATAATCATTTCCATACCGCCACCTGATGGCGCTGGAGCACCTGCGGCATGTGCTTGACTAATAAATAAACTCATTTTTAACTTCCTTACTTCTTTTTATAATTAAGATTGAACTTTATACCACTTTTAATAACAAAAAGCTCAATCTAACGTTTTTAATTTGTTTGTTCTAGCAACTATCTCTACTAGTTGTTAAGGGGAGGGACGGGAAGACCACGTTGTGCATAGAACTCTTCCACAAACTCTTCTAGTTTACCTTGCTCAATGGCACTTCGTAAACCTTGCATAACTTTCTGATAAAAGTGTAAATTATGTAATGTGTTAAGCTGTGAACCTAATATTTCTTTACACTTATCTAAATGATGTAAATAAGCACGAGAATAGTTTTTACAGGTATAACAATCACACGTTTCATCTAATGGTCTAGGGTCTGTTTTATTCGCTGCATTACGTATTTTAATAACACCCGTATTTACAAACAAGTGCCCATTTCTGGCATTACGTGTTGGCATAACACAGTCAAACATATCTACACCACGGCGAACACCTTCAACTAAATCTTCCGGTTTACCAACCCCCATAAGATATCGGGGCTTATTTTCTGGAATCAAGGGGGTGGTATGATCTAATATTCTCATCATATCTTCTTTCGGTTCACCCACCGATAAGCCGCCAATAGCATAGCCATCAAAGTCTATCGCGTTAAGACCTTTTAGAGACACTTCACGCAAGTCTTCATACATACCGCCCTGCACAATACCAAATAATGCTGACGGATTTTCGCCATGCGCATCTTTAGAGCGTTGAGCCCAACGAAGTGAAAGCTCCATAGAATCTTGTGCTTCTTTATGAGTTGCAGGGTATGGCGTACATTCATCAAAAATCATAACGATATCGGAGCCTAACTTACGCTGAACTTCCATAGAGCGCTCTGGTGTTAGCATGATTTTTTCACCGTTAACTGGCGAACTAAAACGAACACCTTCTTCAGTGATTTTACGCATTTTACCCAAGCTAAATACCTGAAAGCCACCGGAATCGGTTAAAATAGGCTTATCCCAGTTTATAAAATCATGTAAATCGCCATGCTGCTCAATGATATCTGTACCAGGGCGAAGCATAAGATGGAAAGTGTTACCTAATATAATTTCAGCGCCTGTATCAGCAACTTCTTCCGTTTTCATACCTTTAACCGTGCCATATGTACCAACAGGCATAAATGCTGGTGTTTCAACGGTGCCTCGGTCAAACGTTAAACGCCCTCTTCGGGCCTTTCCGTCGGTGTTCAATAAAGTATATTTCATTTTACTTTGGTTTTTATTTGTCATAAAGACACTCCTCGTAACGAGATAAACAGTCTTGTTACTTCTATTAAAAAATCACATCAGTTTTACTTATTTAAAAGTATTCTCAGGGGCTACAAACACTTTTTAGAGCATAATAGTGTTATAACAAAGTCCCCATCATTTTTTCGTTAAAAACATTGCATCGCCATAACTAAAAAAGCGGTACTTTTCTTCTATGGCATGCTGATAGGCCGACATAATATGTTCATAGCCAGAAAAAGCACTTACCAGCATTAACAAGGTCGATTCTGATAAATGAAAGTTAGTTAATAAACCATCAATGACTAAAAACTCATAACCCGGCGTGATAAAGATATCTGTATCGCCGTAAAACTCGCCCAAAGGCTGGTTAGTTGATTTCGCTTTTTGCGCTGCACTTTCAATAGAGCGCACTGAAGTGGTGCCCACCGCAATAACCCGACCACCGTTTGACTTAGTTTGCTGAATTTTATCTGCTACTTCTTGCGGCACTTCTACATATTCAGAGTGCATCACGTGATCGCTAATTTCATCTACTTTTACTGGCTGAAAGGTACCTGCACCTACATGTAAAGTGACAAACGCTAGTTCAATACCCTTGCTTTGTATTTTTGCCAAAATGTCTTCGTCAAAATGTAAACCCGCCGTAGGGGCTGCCACAGCACCGGGTTTTTCATTATAAACTGTTTGATAACGTTCTCTGTCGCTATCTTCATCAGGTCGGTCTATATAAGGAGGTAGAGGCATATGCCCTATATCATTCAATATATCTAAGACGGATGTTTTGCCGGAAAATTTTAATTCGAATAAAGCACCATGTCTGGCAACCATCGTTGCCTTTACTTTTCCTTCTAGGAGAAGTTCTGCGCCTACTTTAGGAGATTTACTGGCACGTATATGCGCTAACACGCCATGTTGGTCAATTAAGCGCTCAACTAATACTTCCACTTTTCCGCCACTCGACTTTTGCCCGAAAAGTCGTGCTGGTATAACGCGGGTATTATTAAAAATTAATAAGTCACCTTTATTAAGCTCATCGATGATGTCTTTAAAGCCTTTGTCTTTTATTTCACCTGACTTACCATTAAGTAGCATTAAGCGACTTGCTGTTCTATCTTCTTTTGGAAATCTAGCAATAAGGTCTTGGGGTAAATCAAATGAGAAATCAGATACGCGCATAATATTGAAATTCTTTACTGGAAATGGAGTATTTATAAGGAGCGTAATTTTAGTGCTGACAGGCCTTTAGTGCAAGTAAAATGCAATAATAAGTAATACTGTTTTAAGTTGTTTTTGCATAGCAGGGATGACCATTATTTATCCTACTGTTTTTACGCTAAAATATTTCAATATTAATTTTAATTAAATACCTCTCAACAAAAAGAGTTTTTACTCTAAAGCACTATCTTTTTACAAAAATTAGTCGCATAGTGTAAAAAGTTCTAAAATACCTTTTTTAATAACTTTTTTATCCATAGATTTCTGAAATGGTGTATATAAAGATAAGTTGTGTGTATGGAAAGTTATTTGAGTCATATACTAAAGGTTATTTAACTTCCCGTTTAAAACAAGAAAGTTCAATAGCCCCTTATAAAATTTTAAAATAGAGAAGGTTTATATATGCATAATCTCGCGGCACCAATCGCCAATATGATCCTAATGGGATTTGAGAGACACATAAGTTTATTCATCAAGATAACTCAGTCTGCTAAAGAGCGCTTCCAACAATGTAAATGGAGTGAAATTCAAGAGGCTGCCAAAGAAAGAACTACCTTTTATGACGCTCGTGTAGAAGAAACGTATAACGTTATTCGAAACGACTTTTGCGTCAAAAAGCTCGACAGCAAGCTATGGCAAGAGGTGAAATCAATTTATATCGACCTACTTGCCAATCATCAACAACCTGAATTAGCTGAAACCTTTTACAACTCTGTATTTTGCCATTTATTTGAGAGTGAATATTATAATAATACTTATATATTTTTTCAAAGCACGGCCCACCGATTAGATGATATCGAAACGCCAAAAATATATACAAGCTATAAACCTGAAGAAAAAGGCTTAAAAGAAACAATTTGTGAAATAATGAATGCACATAAAACCACTGTACCCTTTAGAGATTTGAGCAGTGATGTTGATGTGTTAATTAACACTTTTAGACGTAAAGCACATAAGACACGATTCAAAGTAGAAGAACTGCAGTTTGATATTTTAAATTACACTTTTTACCGAAATAAAGGTGCTTACCTTATTGGCAGAGTTATTTCACCTGGTGGAGTAACCCCTTTTATTGTTGCTGTATTAAATGACGAAAATGGTGCACTTTATATCGATGCATTGCTTACCGACAGTGCTAGTATGGCTGTTGTCTTTGGTTTTGCTCGAGCTTACTTTTTTGTTGATTGTCTTCACCCTTATGCTTTAATTAACTTTTTAAAAGAGTTAATCCCACATAAAACTAAAGCAGATCTTTATTCTGCTATCGGTTTTCACAAACAAGGTAAAACACAATTTTATCGAGATTTTCTCGACCACCTAAACGCGAGTGAAGATAAATTTGAGTTAGCTGCTGGGATTAAAGGCATGGTGATGTCGGTATTTACTTTACCTTCATATCCTTACGTATTTAAAATTATTAAAGATAAATTTGCACCTAGCAAACATATGACCCGTGCCGATGTAAAAAGTAAATACAGATTAGTAAAAACGCATGACCGTGTGGGGCGTATGGCTGATACGATGGAGTATTCAGAAGTCGCTTTTCCAATTAACCGCTTTAATGAAGAATTACTAGAAGAGCTTAACAAAGTGGCCCCTTCCCTACTTCGTATTGAAGGCGAGTTACTTATTATCAAGCATTTGTATATTGAACGTAGAATGGTACCGTTAAACCTTTATTTAGCAAGTGCAACACAAGAGCAATTGGAAAATGCCCTCTACGGCTATGGTAAAGCTATTAAGCAGCTTATTTCTGCCAATATTTTTCCAGGTGACATGTTATTGAAAAACTTTGGTGTAACTCGACATGGTCGTGTCATTTTTTACGATTATGATGAAATCACTTACATGAACGAAGTAAACTTTAGGGTAAAACCTGTAGCCATAACAGAAGAGCAAATATATGCTGCCGAGCCCTGGTACTCCGTATCCCCAGGCGACATGTTTCCTGAAGAACTAGCAACTTTTGCTTTAGCAAATCCTAAGTATTTAAAAGCTTTTAAAATTCATCATGAAGACTTGTTAACAGCAAGCTATTGGAAGCAACGCCAAGAAAACGTAGCCAAGGGTATTTATGAGGACGTTTACCCTTACCCTGATAAATTTAGATTTAGCGAGATGCGTGCAAAAAAAAGCCAAGAATAAAATGAAGTAACTTTCATTTTATAAGGGGCTTTAGCTTAGTAAGCTACTTAATCTTTGCGCACCTTTTCTTAAGTTCGGTTGTTTTGTTCACAAAACAGCCGAACAGCACGATTTTTTAATATTTTTCGCAAATTAGGCTTTACCTTTAGCCTCGCTTGAGTATAATTCAAATCACTGCAGGGGTGTAGTTCCAATTGGTAGAACAGCGGTCTCCAAAACCGATGGTTGGGAGTTCGAGTCTCTCCACCCCTGCCATATTTTATTCCTTTATCTATATCCTCTTTATTTTTCATTATAAATTCCATTTTAAATTAGTAATTGTAAATTGCTGTCAGAGTAAACTTACATTCAGCTAAGAGCAATAAAAATCCACGAAGAAACTTTTAGTAAGACAGTTAAACAGCAATTAAATTGACTCTGATCCTTTTGTTCTTTCCTTAAATTTCAAACAAAAAAAAGCTCATCAAACGAATGATGAGCCAAACAACATGAAACTTAAGGGAGTTATGAGAAGAACGTTTACTTGCTCTTCGAAACTGAAACTATCTTAACAAGACCTCTTGTTTCTTACTGTTGGTTAAATGTAATTCTGGTAAAGTGGCTCTGAGTAAATTTAAGACAAAAAAAGGCTCATCAAAGGGGTGATGAGCCAAAACAACATGAAATTCAAGGGGGGTAATGAGAAGAGTATTTACTTGCTCTTCGAAACTAAAACTATCATAACAAGACCTCTTGTTTCTTACTGTTGGTTAAATGTAATTCTTTGTAAAAGTGGCTCTGAGTAAATTTAAGACAAAAAAAGGCTCATCAAAGGGGTGATGAGCCAAAACAACATGAAATTCAAGGGGGGTAATGAGAAGAGTATTTACTTGCTCTTCGAAACTAAAACTATCATAACAAGACCTCTTGTTTCTTACTGTTGGTTAAATGTAATGCTTTGTAACTTTTCCGAACAAGATCTTAGATACTTTCTCTTACCCCGAATTAAGTTATGCCATGACCTGATCATTTTTATATTTTACAGCCCTCAGTTTTCAAATGTGTTGGCTATCTCAACATCAGTTTTAACTTGACCTCAACAACATTAACCAGTAAATTTAAACGGTTGTTTAAAACTAATTGAGTATTGGTGTGTATTAATATGAGTACAAAAAATAAAATTTTAGATTCAGCAGAGTTATTATTCGCTGAGCATGGTTTTAATGGAACTTCCCTTCGCGAGATAACCCGTAATGCTGATGTGAATTTAGCATCAGTGAATTATCACTTTGGCTCTAAAAAAGAATTAATAAAAGCCGTGATGTCACGTTATTTAAATGAATTATCACCAAGACTCGTCACTGCGTTTAATACATTAAATGATGCTAATGACCAACCTAGTTTACACAATGTGTTTTCCACTTTTATTGAACCACTTCTTTTCTTGAATTCAATAAAAGCAAATGGGACGAGTAATTTCTTACTACTTTTAGGTAGAGGATATACAGATAGCCAAGGATTTTTACGTTGGTTCTTAACCACACAATACCCTGAGGTCTTTTCTAGTTTCACGAAAGCCGTACAAAAAGCTTATCCTGAATTAACCTCTGAAGAAATGTTTTGGCGTTTACACTTCACCATGGGTACAATTATCTTCACGATGTCTTCGAGTGATGCTCTTATAGATATAGCCAAGAACGACTTTGATACAGAAACAGATATTGCCGGCGTTATTAAACGTGTTATACCTTATGTAGCTGCTGGTGTCGGCGCGCCAATACAGAATAACAACTAGGATGAGTCATAAAAAAAGGGAGCTGAACTCCCTTTTTTATTATATTTTTCTTGCTCTAAATAAGCTACATAGTAGAACGCCTATTAAAGCGATAGTAAACCCTGCATAAACAACAATCATCCATTGCGGCATACTGTAACCTAAGAATGACCAACTAATTTCCCCACAATCACCTGTAGCTTCAAAAAGAAATGGGATCCATTCATGCAGTGGTGCCCAAGACGGAAAGTTAGGAATAAATTCGCAACTAAAAAACAAGGAACCACTACTTGTTTGCATTTCTACATGCTCAATAGCGATCAATAGCCCCCAAATAGCCCCAACACCCCAGAAAGCATAAGCTAATAATCTAGCTATTAAGGATTTACAAGCGAAGTAACCTATTAAACCTGCAACCCCAATTCCCGACAGTGCAACACGTTGGTATATACACATAATACAAGGCTCTAAGCCCATTACATATTGAAAAAACAACGCTGTTAATTCTAAAGCGAACGCTGATAACGCGAGTAACAACCAGGCATTAGGGTTTGATATTAAATTTCCACTGAAACATTCTTTTAAAAATTTTTTCAAAAACATAGAGTACTTCTTTAATAAAACGGGGATTAAACAAAAAATAAAATCGAAACTTTACAATATAGATAACGTATCATAAAAAAAAGAGCCTCTTATTAGAAGCTCTATTGATGAAAATATTGTAACCAATATAGACAAATAATGATGATGTGTTAATACAGCATTAATTGATCAATAAATGTACGTAGATACTCGCACCGTAACCTAAGGCAATAACTGGCGTCCATTTCAGATGATTAAAGAACGTGTAATAACCTCTTGCTTGACCCATTAAGGCAACACCAGCCGCAGAGCCAACAGATAATAAGCTACCGCCCACGCCAGCTGTAAGCGTAACAAGTAACCATTGAGTATGAGACATATCTGGGTCCATGGTCAGAACCGCAAACATAACAGGAATGTTGTCAACAACCGCCGATAATATCCCCACAAGAATATTTGCATTTGTTGCACCAAGCGTGCCATACATAAATTCAGAAGTAAGGCCTAAATACCCAATAAAACCTAAACCTCCTACCGCTAAAATCACTCCATAGAAGAAGAACAATGTGTCCCATTCTGCATTGGCAATTTTATCGAATACATCAAACTGTTTATCTTTTATTTGATGCTCAGATGGGTTGTCTGACGTATCAATCGACTTTCCGCCTGATTTTTTAATGTAATAACCAAAAAACTTTAAGTAAGCCAAACCTAACATCATGCCAAAAACAGGCGGTAGATGTAAAAAGTTATGGAATGAAACAGCAGTAAAAATCGTTAAGATAAACAAACCAACAATGGTTAATCCGCCATGCTTAATTTGGGCATGCTTTGCTGCGACTGAAGAAGGGTTTCCATCAGGGATAGCAAACTGCATAATAAACGCGGGTATTAAGTAATTTACAACTGAAGGGAGAAATAGTGCAAAGAATTCTGTAAATTGAACTCGCCCTTTTTGCCAAACCATTAAAGTCGTAATATCACCAAATGGGCTAAAGGCTCCCCCCGCATTAGCACCAACGACAATACCGATACAGCTAATAACAATAAATTTGGGCTCATCTTTACCAACGGCTAAAACAACAGCACACATGATAAGCGCAGTTGTTAGGTTATCTGCAATGGGTGACATAAAGAATGCTAAAATACCCGTCAACCAAAAAAGTTGCTTATAACTAAAACCTTTAACAACCAACCAACCACGTAATGCATCAAAGACACCACGTTCGAGCATGGCATTAATGTATGTCATTGCTACAAGTAAGAAGAAAAACAACTCTGCGTATTCAAGGAAGTTATGTCGAATAGCTACTTCTGCGGCCTCTGGCATACCATGCTCGGCGTAATAATAAGCGATTAAAATCCAAATAAGACCTGCAGCAAGCAAAACAGGTTTAGATTTCCTAAGATGAAGTTGTTCTTCAAAAATAACTAAAATATATGCTAAAACGAAAATAGCGATAGCCGTATAACCAATCCAATGTGCCGTTAAGTCAATTGGCTCATGAGGGGTTCCTGAGGCCATTGCTATACTTGGAAAAGCGAGAAAGATAAGAGTAAATAATGTCTTCAAAAGAAAGTGTTTCATATATAAAGCGAACTGTATTTTTTGGGGGGTGTGCATATTAACAAATAAACAACATAATCGCACCTAAACCCACCATTAAATAAGTATTCTAGCTTATTAAATCACTCATGTTTGTAATTGCAAAACTAATTACCATTGTAATTAAATGGTTACAGATTTTACTTTTTCTCAATGAGAAGAATTCTTAGGAAAATTGACCTAACATACTTTGAGTAGTATTAATTTGATTTAATAGAAACGGATATTAAATTTTCCCAAGATGATAAGAAGCTAACATGTCAACTCAACAACACACAATGAATACTCAGCGTATAGAAACTCAAGCAATTCACGCTGGAAGAATCAACGATGATCAGTTTGGCTCACTTTCCACACCGCTTTATCAGACGTCAACATTTATATTTGAAAACGCCGAGCAAGGGGCTAATCGTTTTGCTGGTGAAGAACAAGGCTATATCTATGGTCGCTTAGGTAATCCTACCGTAACACAGCTTGAGCAACGCATTGCTTGCATGGAGAACATGGAAGCGGGTGCTGCTACAGCCACCGGTATGGCGGCGGTTTCTGCTGCATTGTTAACAAATTTGCAAGCAGGTGATCATCTAATAGCTTCGAAAGCTCTTTACGGTTGCTCTTTTGCGCTTATGTCACATATGCTCACCAAGTTTGGTATCGAGGTAAGTTTTGTAGATATGACTCGACCAGAAAATATAGAACAACAAATCAAGTCTAATACAAAGATGGTGTTCTTAGAAACGCCAATCAACCCCAACTTGGTCGTTCTAGATCTAGCGCGAATCAGTACGATCTGTAAAAAGAATAGCTTGTTATCCGTCGTAGACAACACATTTTTGACGCCTTTTCTTCAGCAACCCGCTAATTTTGGTATAGACATTGTAGTGCATAGTGCAACAAAATTCTTAAATGGACACGGTGATGTTGTCGCTGGTCTTTTATGTGGAACCCATGAAATGATCGAAAAAGTCAAATTAACTGTGCTCAAAGATATCGGAGGAACAATGAGCCCGCATGATGCATGGTTAATAATGAGAGGCATCAAAACACTTCCTTTACGTATGGAACGACACTGTCAAAATGCACTAGCCATCGCTGAATACTTAGAAAGCCACGACAAAGTAGAACATGTTTATTATCCTGGATTAAAGAGCCATGATGGGTATCAGTTTATCGGTAAACAAATGTCTGCTGCGGGTGGGGTTATCGCTTTTGAAATAAAAGGTGGTGTCGAAGAAGCTCAAGCTTTTATTAATAAAATGAAACTATTCTCTATTGCAGTAAGCTTAGGTGATGCGGAATCCTTAATTCAACACCCTGCTTCTATGACACACTCTCCTTATTCTAAAGAAGAAAGAGAAATGGCAGGCATTAGTGATAGTTTGATTAGAGTTTCCATTGGCCTTGAAAACGTGCTCGATATCAAGGCCGATCTAGAGCAGGCTTTATGCTCAACGACGTAATAGTATCTGACCGGACCTCGGCTTAGCTGATACGAACGTGGACAACTTAGCATTAATACCTAATGGCTAAGTCGTTCACTTGTATATTTCCTGTGAGCTTATCACTTCTGGCTATTGCCGTATTTTCAGTGACTTTAGTCACCCTGACTTTATAGTCACTGATATGTTTACTACTAAAGTGTTCACCGTTATCGTCGTAATAATTTTTGCTGTAAACTAAAGTAAATTCATCCCCCAATCTTACTCCGTGTACACGGCCTAAATTCAAAATAACCTCTTGATTGGTTACCTTCATTACAATGGCTTCGCTCTTACTGCATACCACTGCATTATCTAGATCGTTTTTTACGGAATTAAGTACACTCGATACCATGATGCCATAATCACTTTGCCAAAAAGCCATGCCATTAACATCAATAATATCTCTTTTAGGAAAATCCCATAAGGCATGTTCTTTGTAATTTTGTTGCCAAACTAATTCGCCATTAATCCCATTATATAGATAGTAAGTTACGCCAAAAGCACGCTGGTATAAGGGCCCTTGCCATACCGACCAGTTGTTTTCTCTCTTGTGATCTAATGATAAATCATTTATTTCACTAAAGAGAATATATTGACTATGACTAATACGACTTAAGGTCATCGCCAACTCTTTAATTTCTGACGCCCTCGCGCTACTATTTAATCGTGAAAAGGGTGTTGGCTCTTTATGGATAACTCGACTGCTAAATTGCAGGTCATGAACCAGCATTTTTTCTTGTAACTTTTTACTTAACGCCCTGTCGAGACGATAAATCTCTCCAATATTTGCCTGCTCACGGTGTATAATATAACTTTTCGTTAACAATATGCTTTTCTTAAATCTCTGTTTATAGCAAGCACCTTCTTTGCTAAATACATCTGCTCTAACTGTAACCGTTACCATATCATCATGATAAAGTTCATCGATAATTTCTACTGAGTTAACACTTCCGCTTGCACGAATACTCACTTCATCTTGTATTAATAACCCATTCATGACTTGTTGTGTTGTTGAAATATTGGCCCCTGCTACCAGAAAAACTTTTTTCATCGCATTCTCTATCGCTATTTCTCGGGCAGATTCACGAGAAATGTTTGAAGTTGGCGCGCTACCTTCAACGGTATACCATTTAGCCACTGCACTTTTACTCACTGATAAATGCAAAGCAACAATGCTAAATAATAGATACAATATTTTCATTTAACCCTCACTTAATTAAAAGCATACCTTTCTTTTACTATGAAATAATTTACGTATAGCCAAAAAGTTGAAAGCAATTAATAGAGGCATTAGTTAAGGCAATCACTCATAGTTACAACAATCGAACAAGCATATTTCATGCCTTGTATGACATGCATACCTACTGTATTTTATTTAAAAGAGGTTTTGGCTTGATATATGCTTACATCTAGACAATTCAATACGTTAATTTAATAAGTTTTTTTTAGAGTAATAAGACAGCTCATAAATATTCCCTAGGAGAGTGAAATGTTCAATGACATTTTTAAGCACAGCTTCATCCTTTTGCTTTTGATACTTATCGCCTCATGCACCCAAACAGAAGACGACTTTTATCAAACGTCTCAAGTAAATAAAAAAGAAATCGATAGCTACAATTTACCAAAACATGCAATCAATGATGTGGTCAAGGGGCTAGCTTTTCAAATGCTTGAGAGCAATAAAGCCGTTAGTAGTAAAAGCCCTATTGCTGTGACGTCTTTTGTCACCCTGGGAGATTTAGAGTCTACTAATTGGCTAGGTAATCAAATTGCTGAAAATTTCGTACATGAATTACAACACCATGGTCTTCTTGTTATCGACTTTAAAATGACAGGCCATATTCGTGTCACAAAAGAAGGTGATTATGTGTTTAGTAGAGACTGGCAAGAATTGCCGTCACGCCAGATAATTGACTACGTAGTGACAGGAACCATGGTGGAGCAAGATCATGGAATTCTTGTTAACGCCCGAATGATAGGTATAAAGTCAAAAGTAGTTGTAGCCACAGCACAGTCTTTTGTTCCGCGTTGGGTATTAGGCGACAAAAACCAACACAGTCATCAAATAAAGCTTAGTAACGGTATGATAAGCCGTGATAGCAGTAGTTTGGTCGAAGAAGAGCGTGGCGTAAACATAAAAAAATGATGCTATCAGAAAGCCCGTTCTGGTTTTGGCGTGATGATTTTTACTGATTATTTTAATGCATAAAATATTAATGGGGCCAAGTAAAGAGGTAAAATATGAATTCATACAAAGCGAAAAACACGTCTAAAATCACCTTATGCCTGCTTGCATTACTCATGATAAATGCCTGCTCTGCTATGTATGACAAGCATGTTCAATGGGAAGCTATTGAACCTAAAACCTTCCCTGTCATACATGCAATAGGATACGCTCCAATTAGCTTACAAAACTCTGAACATGAGACACAGCGGATATTAATGGCCATTAAAGCGTCAAAACTTGCCGCCTATTCAGAACTCGCTGAACAAGTTTATGGTCAGCAAATTACAACAGGAACTTCTATGGGCGAACTTATCGTTAATAATGATAGTCTTTCAAGTTCTGTTAATGGTTTAATCCGCGGAGCAAAAGTGCTTAAAAGCTATCCTGTTGGCGATACCTATGCAACTGAATTGGTGCTGGACTTTAAAGTTGTTTACGAACTCTACGAGACTCAGAGTAGACAAAAAGAAGTGAAGGACGTGGTTTATTTTTAGCCAAGATAAAAAGTAAGAAATCGTGCAGATTGCTTACTTTTGTATTCCATATTGACATTTGTGAACTACCCACCGACGCCACTTCGCGTCGATCAATGGGTTTTCTCGGATAATTTCGATAAAAAGTTATCAAGCATTGCCTTTAACTTTTAATTGATGCTCTTGTGCAAAATTCAACATTCTGTGAAGCGGTATTAAGGCTTTTTCTGCAAGCTTTTCATCTACATTAATCTCTTTACCTTTTGGTGACTCTAACGCATCAGCTATTGATTTTAAGCCATTCATTGCCATCCAAGGGCAGTTAGCACAACTTCGACAAGTAGCGCCATTTCCGCCCGTTGGAGCAGCTACAAATGTTTTATGCGGACTGGCTTGTTCCATCTTATAAAAGATACCTTGATCTGTTGCAACGATAAAACGTTCGTTGTCCATTTCCTGACTTGCTTTGATTAACTGGCTGGTTGAGCCAACTGCATCAGCTAAAGCAACAACACTAGCAGGAGATTCAGGATGAACAAGTACAGCAGCTTCTGGATATTGCTTTTTAAGATCGAGTAATGCATTCGCTTTAAATTCATCATGCACGATACAAGCACCTTGCCACATTAACATCTTAGCGCCAGTCTCTTTTTCAATATAAGCCCCTAAGTGACGATCTGGTCCCCAAATAATCGGCTTACCTTCACTTTCTAGCATGTCTACAATTTCAAGTGCAATGCTTGATGTTACTACCCAGTCAGCTCTCGCTTTAACAGCTGCTGAGGTGTTCGCATATACCACAACGGTGTGATCTGGGTGATCGTCACAAAAAGTTGAAAACTCATCAGCTGGACATCCTAAATCTAAAGAACAAGTAGCCTCTAACTCCGGCATAACAACTGTTTTGTTCGGTGTTAAAATTTTAGCGGTTTCGCCCATAAACTTAACACCCGCAACAACCAGTGTTTCGGCTAGGTGCTGATTACCAAAACGTGCCATTTCGAGTGAGTCAGCAACACAACCACCTGTTTCTTCTGCAAGTGCCTGGATTTCAGGTGAAGTGTAATAATGAGCAACAAGCACAGCATTTTTTTCTTTGAGTAAACGCTTAATTTTCTCTTTATAAAATGAAGTATCTTCTTTGGATAAAGGCGTAGGAAAACTTGGCATATCAAATTCTAATTCTACGGCAAGGGGTGTATTACTCATATCTTTCTCTGCTTGGCCTAATGAAGGCAACTAATCATATTGGGTTGTACTTTTAAAGGACGGCAATTATAAGGGAAAGTTTATATCAAGTCTAATATCTATAATTGTTGTCTAATACAATAGGATTATAGAGGAGAAATCATTTAACATTGAAATGATAGCCTCAGGATTAGATTGAGCTGAAAGTTCAGGATAGTGGTAATTGTTAATAAGTATTGAGAAGTAAATAAGTGGTCGGCCGTGAAGGATTTGAACCTTCGACAAATTGGTTAAAAGCCAACTGCTCTACCAACTGAGCTAACGGCCGACATAAATTGTATCAGTAACATTGGTTGTTACTTGCTTACTACCTATTAGTCCATTAATTGCTGCTAAAAGTTAGTAAGTGAAAAGTGGTCGGCCGTGAAGGATTTGAACCTTCGACAAATTGGTTAAAAGCCAACTGCTCTACCAACTGAGCTAACGGCCGACAATGTTTTATAGTTAGGTTAAATAGCTGTAACATCTCACTTAATAATGTTTGGTAAAGTGAGCTACTTCTCTTTATCTCAACTCGCTATTACTTAACAATAAAGGTTTAAGTAATAACAATTTAAGTGGTCGGCCGTGAAGGATTTGAACCTTCGACAAATTGGTTAAAAGCCAACTGCTCTACCAACTGAGCTAACGGCCGCCGACACGTTAGGTTGCTCCCTGAACGCGGGGCATATAATACCCATAAAAATATTAAGTGCAACCTAAAACTTAATTTTTTTAATGTATTTCGTATCGTTTGCTTAAAAACAAAGCAAAACGCTAGCTTTACAATTTAAAACTAGCGTAAATTCAAAAAAAGTCTATTTTTAATTTAGTTATTTTTCTAACAAAGATAATCGAGGTTTTGCAAAATGAGCAGAATTTGAAGAAGGATATTCTTTAATTAACTGCTTGTATAATGCAATTGCATCAGTATTTTTATTTTTCTTTTCCGCAGACATTGCTAATTTCAGCATTGCATCAGGTCTTTTGGCAGAGCTTTTAAAACGCTCTACGACTATAGAAAACTCTTTATCGGCTTGGGCTAACTCTTGCTTATTAAAGAGCAATTGACCTAACCAGTAATGTGCATTAGCAGCATAACTTGAATCAGGAAAGTTTTTATTGAAGGCACGAAACTCTGGGATAGCTTGTTCGTAACGTTTCTCTTTCAAAACAAGGTTAAGTGCCTTGTCATAAGCTTCGTTCTCGGTGAGGTTATTACTGTAGCCTTGTTCGACGGGTTGAGCAGAGTTATTCCCCTTTGCTCTATTGCCCTCTTTAAGTGCTGCATTAACGCGTCGGTCAAGCTCTTGATAAAGTTCCCTTTGGCGCTCTAATACTTTTCCTAACTGATGCGAGTGTTGCTCAGAAAGCCCTCTTAGCTCATTCATTTCAATTTGCAGTTCATCAAGTTGACGTTGCAAGTTAACTTGAGATCGTTGCGTAGACTTTAATTGGCGGGTTATTTGCTGGGTAATAGTCTCTGTTCCCGGAGATGTACTTGACTGTAAGCCTGTGGCTACATCTTCGACAGGTGCTTTGTTAGCTAGCACAACATGTGTTGTACTAGCTAACACGATACCCAATAAAACTTTATTTAGTTTCATATGTTCTCGTTACCGCTGCTTAGTATACGATTACTGCGCGACGGTTTTTAGCAAAAGCAGCAGCATCACTACCTGAAACCATAGGCTTCTCTTCACCGTAACTTACTGTTGAAAGCTGGCTTGAAGAAACACCCATGTTTTCTAAGTAAGTTACAACAGCTTCAGCACGACGTTCACCAAGAGCAATGTTGTACTCTGGCGTACCACGCTCATCAGCATGCCCTTCTACTAATACATTAACAGTTGTATTTGCATTTAAGAATTTAGCATGAGCATCTAAAAGTGCAGAAAAGTCACCACTTACATTTGACGCATCAAAGTCGAAGTAAATAATATGTTCAGAACGAAGCTTTTCTAACTCTTGACGTTTTTGCTCTTCAATTTCAGCAGCACGTTTAGCAGCAGCAACTTGAACCGGATCTTCTACAACAACTTCTTCTTGCACTTTATTTGTTGTATCAACCTGGTTTGCTTCTTCTGTATCTGAGTTAGAGCTACACGCAGCTAAAGCCAATAATGGTAATGCTATAGCGATGTTTTTTACTGTTGTATTTAAACGCATTATATTTCCTCAATTCTTAGGTTATTTAAGTTATGTTAAGCCAACCTCATTAATTACCCGTTTACTTTTCAACATAAAGCGTTCAATTAATGATATTTGTCTTGTTTTTACAAAAAAGGTGACCAAGCAGGTGATTTCACTTGTCCATCTAATATAGGTAAACGTGCTTTAAAGCGACCATCCACCGATACGAGTCCTAGTAGTTGCCTATTCTTGTATTTAGTACTGTAGATAATCATACCACCGTTTGGTGAAACACTCGGTGATTCGTCCAAACGGGTTTTAGTTAACACTTGGAAAACACCTGATGATAACTCTTGTTTTGCTAAACGGTATTGGCCACGTGTACGGTTAACCATAATTAATTGCTTGCCGTCAGGGGTTACTGAACCACCTAAATTCATTTCACCATCAAAGGTTAAGCGTTGTGTTCTACCGTTATCTAAATTTACGCGATAAAGCTGCGGTTTACCACCCCGTTCTGAACTAAATATTAAAGAATTTCCATCTGGCATCCAGCTTGGCTCTGTATCTATCGACCTATTTCTTGTGATTCTTTGCAGATGTTTGGTAGCAATAGTATGAATGTAAATCTCAGGATTGCCATCTTTTGATAAAACCATCGCTACTTTTTTACCATCTGGAGACCATCGAGGTGCGCTGTTTATTCCTTTATGTGAGCTAATTAGTTGAACTTTTCCACTATAAATATCAATACTATGTATTTGCGCTTGGCGATTTTCAAAAGACACATAAGCAATCTTTTCTCCATCTGGGTGCCATGCTGGAGACATTAAAGGCTCTTTAGAGCTAAGTAAAACATGCTCGTTAAAACCATCATAGTCAGAAAATGCTAACTGATAAGGATATTTACCTTCATCTCTTACGATGACGTAAGCAATTTTTGTCAAGAAAGCGCCTCTTGAACCTGTTAATTTTTCATAAACAACATTACTTATCGTGTGAGCATAACGTCTAAATTGTTCAGCGGTAATCGTAGCACCATTTTGAGCGAGTATATGATCCTTCGTATCAACTAAGTTGCCATTCATTAACATAGCCGTTTTACCGCCAGTTACTTGACCTCTTATAATATCAACTAATTGATAACTTACTGAATATTGACTTGGAGAGATTTGCTTTACTTCTCCCATCAATAAAGCTTCTATACCTAAGCCAGCCCAGTCACCGAAGTTTATCTCATCAATTGTTTGAAGCTGTTGAGGGTAAGTCTCTGGTTTAACAGGGCTGAACTTGCCACTTCTTAAAAGATCATCATGAATGATTTTTTCAATTTTGGTTAACACGGGTTGTGGCAAAGCACTCAAACCATTTGATGGTGCGCCGGCAGGTATCGCTTTTAAATTTTCAAATTTAAAAGGAATAATCGCAATAGGTCTAGCACTATCAACTCCTCCTGTAATAACAATCTCTAAGGTGGCAAAAGCCTTGTTTGTTAAAAGGGTAAATAAAATAGCGATGAATAGTTTTATTTTCATTTTTTCACTTCTGGTTAAACTAACGTTTAGCAGTTAACATTATGTTATCTGCTAGCTTGGCTAACGATTTCCGAATAAACTACTCAGTTATCGAGGTAAATGCTAGCCCAAATCTAATATATTACTAAAATTCTGGTTGTACTGTAACACCTATATTGCGCATTTTTTCAAATACTTCAGGATCTTTCGAAACAGGCAGTGTAGCCGCTTTGAATATCGCTCGTTCTGCCGCTTGACATACAACACTGTCCCCTGATTCAACACTTACCTTGATGACAAAGCCAGAAGGCGCGAGGTTAATGAAAAGTCTACATGACCTTCCTTCCATCGTACTCCTATCGCTTATCATATGTCTGTCAATTGTATTGGTTATCAATGCAGCATACCGCTGGGTTTCAGATAAAACTTGTTTCTGTCTTGCTTGATTACGTACTTGCATCTCTCTTGCCATATCCTCGGCCATTTGAGCCGCCAATTCGGCTTCTCTTGCTTCACGTGCTTTTGCTTCTTTTTCAATACGCTTTTTCTGGGCAAGATCTTTTTTACGCTTAATTTCTGCTTGCCTTGCTGCTTCCTCTTCTTTTAAGCGTTTAGAACGAGCTTTAGCTGCCGCTTCTTCAGATTTTTGTTTTTCCTGTTCTTTTTGCTTACGAAGCTTTTCTGCTTTTGCCGCTTTTCTTTTCGCTTCTTTCGCAGCTTTATCTGCTGCTATTTTTTCTTTTTCTTTCTTTTTTCTTTGTGCTTCTAAATTTTTGATCCGCGCCTGCTCTTTCGCTCTGCGCTTTTTCGCATCACTGGCGCGTTTTTCTAAATCTTTAATCCGCTGTTGCTCAAGTCTTTGTACTTCAAGCTTTTGTTTTTTTACTTTATTAATCGCATTTTCAAGCTTTTTAGCATCAACCACGACGGCTTTTATTGGCTCTGCAGCACTTATTGAGGTGGCCTTTAATGGCTTAAGTGGAGTTGACATATCTCCCATTAATAAAAAAGCTAAAACACTAACATGCAAAGCAACGCTAACAGCTAACCACTTGTACAAAGGCTTTTTAGAACACATTAAAGTGAGTCGATTCTTTTTCACTTATTCATCCACCGAATCTGTCATCAATCCTACCGACGGAACACCCGCAACTTTTTGCAGTAAAACCATTAATTGAATAACGGCATCATAAGAAACCGCGCCATCGCCATTGACGACTACCGGTGTACCAGGTTCAATTTCTAAATGAGCCTTAACCAAAATAGCGACCTCTTCTGCCGACATCGGCTCTTTATCATTCGCACCTATGGTTAAATAATAACGACCTTCAACATCAACACTTGCGACTAAAGGCGTTTTACTGTCTTTGTCGAGTGCTTCAGCTTCGGCTTGTGGTAAATCTACTTTCACTCCTTGTGTAATAAGCGGCGCTGTTACCATAAAGATAATCAACAGCACGAGCATAACGTCAATATATGGTACAACGTTGATTTCAGCAACTTTCTTTCGTCTTATTCGGCGATACATAAAAACACCTTAGCTGTTTTCTACGGCAGATTGACGCTGCAAGATACTTGAAAATTCTTCCATAAAATTGCCGTAGCTATTTTCAAGCTTTTCAACTTGATGACTAAAACGGTTAAACGCCATAACCGCTGGTATTGCTGCAAATAAGCCCATCGCAGTTGCTATTAAAGCTTCAGCAATACCTGGTGCAACCATTGCTAATGTAGCCTGTTTAACCGCACCTAATGCAATAAAGGAATTCATTATCCCCCAAACGGTACCAAATAAACCGATGTATGGACTTATAGAGCCAACCGTTGCCATAAAGGGTAAATGTTTCTCTAAGCTGTCTACTTCTCTTGATAATGCTACTCGCATAGCACGGTGCGTACCATCGACGATGGCTTGTGGGTTACTGATATTACTTTTTCTCAATCGAGCAAACTCTTTAAAGCCCGAGACGAAGAGGCTTTCGATGCCATGAACTTCTTTTTTTTCGGTAACATTACTATAAAGTTGGCTAAGGTCTGCGCCACTCCAAAATTTGTCTTCAAAAGATTTTAACTGCAAGTGAGCGTTATTTAGTGCTTGGCTACGCTGAAAGATCATCGCCCAACAAGTAACAGAAAAAGAGAGCAATATAAACATAACCAGTTGTACTAATATACTAGCGTCTAAAAAAAGATGAAGGATTGATATTTCAGCTGACACGTTTGAACGCTCCTGAGATTGTTATAGGAAAAGCACAAGGCTTAAGGGTATCGATAGTTACACAAACAACTTGCGCGATAACATTAGCTATCACTTGTTCATTTTGATTTTTTATAGCTTGCTCAAACGTAATACTCGCACGCTTTAGCTCTGTAATAGTGGTCTTTACTTGCAGTAAGTCATCTAATTTGGCTGGGAAAGCATTATCCATTTCAATACGCTTCACAACAAAACCAACGTTTTCTTTTAACAAAGCTTGCTGAGAAATGGTTAATGTTCTCAACCACTCTGTTCTTGCTCTTTCGCAAAATTTTAAATAGTTTGCATAATAGACAATTCCCCCTGCATCCGTGTCTTCATAATAAACACGAATAGGGAAATTAAAAGCTATACGTTGAGTTTTTGAGTTGGTTAGCAAATCAGTATCTACACTACAGATATTAAGTAACTCTATACTAATAGAAAAAGTAGGAAACAAACAAGGCATCACCGCCATAAAATATACTATTTATGTAACTTTTGGTTACTTACAGCAAAAAAAGAGGTTTCGCTCTTTATTAAGCCTGACCAAGCACTTGTGCAGGTTCTACTTTAGTTGCTCGCCACGCAGGATAAATTGTCGCTAAAAAACTCATAGCCACTGCAATAGTCACAGTAAAATAAACATCGCTCATTATTAAATGGCTTGGCAGATGATCGACAAAGTAAACATCTGCTGATAATAAATCCCAAGCAAAAAGGTTTTCTATGTAAGCCATAATAGCGGATAAATTATTCGCTAAAAATATGCCCGATACGGCTCCAACAAAGCAGCCTAAGATGCCATTAAAAAGCCCTTGAAAGATAAACGTAATCATTATAAGACTTGAGCTCGCCCCCATGGTCTTGAGTATGGCAATATCACTTTTTTTCTCATTAACACTCATGATCAATGTCGAAACAATGTTAAAACTTGCAACGGCGATCACCAAAACCAGTACGATGAACATCACCAATCGCACAAGTTGTATATCGTTAAATAAGTGCCCTTGAGATTTAGACCAGTCGATTATGTAAACATAATGATTAAACTGAAAAGCAACGTTTTTAGCTATACTCCTTGCATTATAAACATCAGCAACCTTAAGTCTTATACCTTGCGTTTGCCCTGCATTGTAACTTGCAATACTTGCAGCTTGTTGCAAAGAGATATAAGCAAGCGTTTCATCGATAGTGCCGCCAAACTTGAAAATACCGCCTACTTGCATATTACGCTTTAATGGCGCTGAAAAAGTGCTCGAAGTTGTTTGTTGTAGGTTGTCTTGCTCACTTGGCGGCAGTAACAACTGAACAGTATCACCAAGTGAAAGTTTGAGTTTTTTTGCGATACCATAACCTACAACAATACTATTCCCTTCCTCTAAAGAAGACCAGGTCCCTTGAACAATGTACTGGTCTATATCTGATACGAGTGTTTCAAGTTTAGGTTCAACGCCTCTCACCTCTAGAGCTTTAAGGGCTAGCTTATGCTGCATCATTCCTTTTAATTGAATAACAGGAGCTGCGGCTACAACACCTGGGTTATTTTGTAAGCGTTTTAGATTCTTAGGCCAATTATCAATAGGTTTATTTACTGAAACAAGTTCTGCATGAGGCACTATCGACAAAAGTTTTTGAGCTAACTCTCGCTCAAAACCATTCATCGCACTTAAACCGATAATTAAAACCATTACCCCCAGTGCAATGCCTAATGTAGAAGAGGCGGAAATAAAGGCTGAAAAACCTTTTTTGTGTCTGCTAGTAATATACCTTAACGCAATAAATAAACTGAGTGGTTTAAGCATCTTAAAGAACGCCATCCTTTGCAAGTTGCTTAGAAAGAGGATTAAGCTTCCCTTGGTTAAGTGTAAGTTGCCTATCTAACTTATTGGCTAGCGTCAAATCATGGGTAACCACAACAAAGCTCGTTTCAACAGTTTGGTTTAAACGTCTAATTAACTGATAAATTTGTTCTGCTGAATCAGCATCTAAATTCCCTGTCGGCTCGTCAGCCAAAATGAGAGAAGGTTTCGTTACAAGAGCTCTAGCGATAGCAACACGTTGTCTTTCGCCACCAGAAAGTTCTGAAGGTCTATGCGCTATTCTATGGCCTAAGCCAACCTCTTCTAGCAATTTTTGCGCTGCTAATTTCGCCTTTTTTGGACTATCGCCCTTTATTAATAATGGCATCGCAACATTTTCAAGAGCACTAAACTCCATCATCAGATGATGAAATTGATAAATAAAACCTACATTTTTATTTCTAAAGGCAGCACGTTCTTTATCATTGAGTTGATGTATATCAACACCATTAATAAAAACATCGCCTTGACTCGGTTTATCAAGCGCGCCAGCAAGATGTAAAAAAGTGCTCTTCCCACAACCAGAACTACCCACAATAGCAAGCAATTCAGCCTTTTTAACCGTTAAGTTAAGATCACGTAATACATTGGTTTCTATTTCACCTTGCTGATAAGTCTTCGACAAGTTTTTACAATATAAGACATTACTCATTTCTCAATACCTCTGCCGGTTGCGTTTTAGACGCTTTAAACGCCGGATATAGCGTAGCAAGAAAGCTCATGCTTAAAGCCGACAACATAATAATTATAACCTTAGAAGCTTCTAGTTGAATAGGAAGTTGTTGCATCGTCATCCCCCCTAATAAGTTAACACCTAAAAACGCCAATATTGAGTTCAAATTCAGAGTAAATAGAACACCAAAAAAAGCTCCTAACATAACCCCCAAAAGCCCATTAACCATTCCTTGGGTAATAAATATTTTAATCACCGAACCTCGAGATAATCCCAAAGTTTGCAGTATCGCAATTTCTCCTTGCTTCTCAATAACAACCATCACCAGCGCTGAAACAATATTAAAAGCGGCAACGGCAATAATTAAACTGAGCATGAACCACATCATCTTTTTTTCCATGCTTACTGCTGAAAATAAAGATCCTTGGCTTTCTTTCCAGGTAGTAAATGTTAAGTACTGATTATTTTGCTTTTTTAGATGATTGACCACGATCGTGGCATTAAAAGCATCATCTAAATACAGACGAAGTTTATCTATGCCTTGCCCTGGTCTTCGAAGCAACTTAGCTGCATAGTTACTATGAATATACACCATCGCATCGTCAACTTGAGAGCCAGTATTAAAAAGCCCCGAAACACTAAAGCTTCGCTCGACAGGTACTCGACCCATGGGTGTAAAAAAAGTTTTGTTAGGGAGAATGAGTCGCACTTCATCCCCAACTGAGACATTCAATTTATAAGCTAATGATTGACCTAAAACAATACTGTATGGTGCTTGTGATAAACTTGATAATGTCCCATACGTCATATGGATAGCCATCATGCTATCACCTTCTAAGTCAGGCATAACACCTTGAAGTTGCACGCCTTGTAATTGGGTTCTCGATTGAATTAGTGCTTGTTCTTCTATAAGCGGAGTAACTTTGATAACATGTGGAGATGTTTCAAGCTTTTCTCGTAGTGCTTGCCAGTTGTCCATTGTACCTTTATCTTGTGATACAACCACCTGTGGCACAATCCCTAAAATAGATTTTTTTAATTGTGATTCAAAGCCATTCATCACAGCAACAACAGTAATCAATGAAGATACACCCAATAAAATACCCACAATCGAGAAAAATGTAATAAATGAGACAAAACCAGTTCGGTGACGACTACCGCTATACCGAAGGCCAATAAACATACTAACGGGCTGAAACATTGAGATAATATTATAAAATTTAATGTAGTTCTAGCATACCATAACCTAGCCATTAACCTAGATAAGTTAATGCATATTTTTAGTATGTCGTTGGTTATTTATCCTCAGGTTGCCTTTTTCAAAAAAATCACTTCTAATAAGTAAACAATATATCGCTAAATAGTGATATGGTTCCAACCATAAAAGTAAATATCTGCTATAACTTTAGTAAGGCACATTTTAAATAAGTTAAGGTCTGTTAAATTTTCGTTGAAGTATCTGCTGCTGACTAACTTTAAAGATAACAAGGCAGGAAGAGTGTTATGTAGTCACTCTACTTCAACGATTTTCAACGATGTTAGCTTGAAAATTAGCTATAGCCGAGGGTTATCTTGAAGAAAAGCGTTACTCCTCTTCAAGACAACCGAGTTTTAACGCGAAAATTCAACAGACTCTAATGTAATGATTGATAATAAAATAAAGAAAAAATTCGACCAATATAATGAATTCTTTTCAATCAGCTATCCTTTTAACCTTAATGTAGCCCCAATAGATGTTGATCAAGTGACTTCATTTGAGGATTTTTCTCGGCTAATGCCTATTGCCTTTAAATTAGCGAGTAATATTGAAGAGATAAACCAAAGCAGTAACAACAAATCAAGCGCTTTATCTGAACTTCCAGCGCAATTCATTGACCTACTCAATTTACAATCAAAAAAAATCGATTTATTAATGGATTATATACTTAGTCAAGAAGGTGATAATGTTCATGGGCTTAAAGGAATATCCTTTGGTGGTGGGGGGTTGTCTTTTGAAAGTCAAGATGTTTATACTGTTGATCAGTTTTTAGAAATAAAACTTTTTATGCTAGAGCGCCACTGTGCGATATTCTGTTACGCTCAAGTTATTGATTCAAGTTGTTGTGATAAAGAAAAGGGTAAGTATACGCATAAAGTGATATTCCATTATATTAGAGACAGCGACAGAGAGAGTTTAGTAAGGTTTAGCTTAAAAGAACAGTCTAAGCAACTGCAACAATTAGCTAATGAAAGGAACCTGTTAAACAAGTAATCGCTTTATCAATGCTCCCAATTAAAATTTAAAAGGTGAATATCATGTCTATCACAGCAATCATTCTAATAGTATTAGCATTGGGGATGGTTTTTGGTGGTGTGCTGTTATTAAAACAATCAGCCAAAAAGTTTAACTTAACCGACGAGCAACTTAAAGATATCAAAGCACGAAATGTTCAGCTAGATAAGGAAGACAGTGATGGTGAATAACGTCCGTTGTCGATATTGATACTTAGGCTGACCCTGTACCAAAATCTGTGTAATTGCCTATTATTAACCTCTTTTTCAAAAGCAACAGAGCTGTATACTTAAAGATAAACAGCCACTAGCTCCGATATAAAGTTTTTATTAAGTGGTAACCAAATTTTGTTTTAACTGGACCATGCACTTTTAATACTTCTTTTTTAAATACTACATCATCAAAAGCTTTAACCATTTGGCCTTTTTGAAACTCACCTAAATCGCCACCTTTTTTTTTAGAAGGACAAATAGAGAATTTTCTGGCGAGTTGATCAAACTTAGCACCTTTGTCGAGTTTTGCTTTTAATTCCATGGCTTGCTTCTGTGTTTTAACCAAAATATGAACAGCGGCTGCACTTGCCATAATAACCTCATTAGTTTTCATTGCGGTATCCACACAAGATTATACGCTACATTGCACTGGTAATACCACACAATAGTTTAGTTAACTCGCTTGCTTCGCCTATATACATTAACTAAAATAGCTTTACTAAACCTTAAGAAAGCCTCATAAAAAATAAAGAGAAACCCTATAATGAACAACATAAAGCACTTATTAGATAATAATAAAAAATGGGCAGAAAAGGTAAATAAAGAAAATCCTGACTTTTTTGAGTCGCTCTCTAAACAACAAACGCCTAAATATTTATGGATCGGTTGCTCTGACTCCCGTGTTCCTGCAAATGAATTGCTTGGCATGCAACCAGGGGAGGTTTTTGTTCACCGTAACATTGCTAACCAAGTTATACACAGCGATCTAAATTGCTTAGCTGTTATTCAGTTTGCCGTCGATATATTGAAAGTTGAACATATAATCGTTTGTGGCCACTATGGCTGTGGTGGTGTTAATGCTGCATTTCATGATCAAAGTCTTGGCTTAATTGATAATTGGTTAAGACACATACAAGATGTTTATCGATTCAACAAAGAAACGATGCAAGCGGTGGATAATGACTGTGAAAAGGTTAACTTATTGTGCGAACTTAATGTCATTGAGCAGGTAGCGAATGTTTGTAACACCACAGTTTTAAGAAATGCGTGGAAAAGCCAACAAGAAGTTACGGTTCATGGTCTAGTTTATAACTTAGAAGATGGTATCTTAAAGGACCTAGAAGTTTCAGCCAATAAAAACAGCTCTGATTTATCAGTTTAGTGTAAAATGAAGTGAGTTAAATGTCTTACTCTTAAAGGCTTTTACCTATCAATACGCACTTTATAAAAACACAAGGTTAATGAACTCTGTGTATTTATAAAGCGCGTATTTTTTATGTAAAAGATATTTAAGCCTAGTATCTAAATTATAAAACACCACGCTCCATCTGGTTTAGCTCTATTGATTTAAACAGCGTTGAAAAATTTCCTTCACCAAACCCTTGATCATTTACTCGTTGAATCATTTCGATAAAAATTGGCCCGAAAAGGTTTTTGGTAAATATCTGCAACAGATAGGTATCTTCTGACTGGCTATCTATCAAAATTTGATGCTCTCTTATTTTATCTTTATCTTCTTTAACCCAAGGCACTCTGTCAAAGACTTCATCATAATATTCTGGAACAATATTTAGCGTATCAATAATACTTCTATCAAGCTTATCAAGTGAAGAGACTAAATCCTCGGTAATAAAGGCTAAATGCTGAACACCCGGTCCATTATACTCGATTAAATATTCATCTATTTGGTTGTCTTTACTTCCTTTACCTTCATTGATAGGGATACAAAACTTACCACATGGTGACTGAAGAGCATAAGATACTAACGCAGTTTTAACACCTTTAATGTCAAAATAACGTACTTCTGTAAAACCAAAGACATTTTTATAAAAGTCCGCCCATTTTTGCATGGTCCCCTGAAATACATTGTTCGTTAAGTGGTCTACTGCTAAAAAGCCTTTGTCTTCATTTATAACTGGAGAGCTTATTTCTTCAAAGTCTTCATTATAAATCAGACCTTTGTTTTTACCTAGTTCAGCAAAGTGGTCAATAAAATATATAAGGCTATCGCCTATGCCAAATATCGCAGGATAAGGTAATTTATTTTCAACTTCTTGTGCTGATTTCGCACCGCGCTCAATGGCTTCGTTAAAAGCAAATTCAGCATCTTTTACTCGCCAGCCCATAGAACAAATAGCTGGGCCGTGACTTTTAGCAAATTCTTTTGAGAAGCCGGTTTGTTCTCTATTAAGAAGAAAGTGAATATCGTTTTGATTAAAGTAATCAATATCACGCCCTTTAAATTTTTTGGTCTTTGAAAAACCAAAACCAAAAAAAGCATTTTCCATATAATTAGAGTCTGGTGATGCGTACTCAGTGAATTCTATGCCACATAAATTTAAAGGGTTCTTGTTGTCCATCATAATATCTCTTTTATGTTTATTTGATATTTTTAAACTATGGTTAGCAAGGTTTTGCTAACTTACAGGTATTTATATTATTTATTTTCATCGACTCACCGCATGCAAAAAATTACTACAGTAGGCTAATGCACTACATTTATTATCCTCATTTTTTTAGAATTCGAAAGTTATTGAAACGAGTAATTTTTCTAAGGATGTAAAATAAAATGTACGTAAATAATAAGGGTAAAAATATTGAAAACGATTAGAGTCTTTATAGGACTGACAGGAGGGTGTATAGATAAATGTACAATATCGATTTATGCCCTAAATCAGAGGCTAATTATCGTTCTCAAATGGCAAAATTGAAGCGTTTTAAATTCAGTTTAATCCCGTCAGTATCTTCAAGTTCACCTGTTGCAGGTGATCTTTGCCAGCTAATCAGTTTTAGTGAGCAGTTTCAGTATAAAAATCGATTGGCAAATGTTCTCAGATATTGATATTAATATTGAGGGATAGAAGGAAGTAGAAGGATTTGATACAGAAGTTAGAGTAAAAATGGCGGAGAGCATGAGATTCGAACTCACGTTAGGGATAAACCTAAACTCG
>CAWVWK010000010.1:0-33416 GCA_963933725.1 uncultured Colwellia sp. | reverse complement strand
GGTAAGCTAATCATCAAACGAAAATAAAGCGAATTTAAGGTTGAAGGTTCACAAGGGTAACGATGACTTGCATTGCATCTGAGAAATACAACTCATCGGAGAACAAAAGATAAGACAATCAAAATTACTTCTAGTGACTTATGTTACTAGCCACAACACTTTTTATACTTTTTACCACTACCACAAGAACAGGGATCGTTGCGGTTAGGTGTTTTTTCAAACCTTGTCGTTGTAGGTTTATTCAACATAGCAGAAAGCTCGTGTAGATTTTCTGTTACTTCATTATCAACAGTAATTTTAGCAAACAAGTTATGTTCGGCTAACAGCGTTCCAACTTCCAACTTTCTTTCTTCACTAGTTACTACAAGTGTTAAGGGGCATTTTTCTGTGCCAAGTTTTGCTGAACGCTTAGTGTTATAACCAGACCTAATATGGTTAACTCTTGTGTGAATGCGTCCTTTATAATAGCAATCATGCATAATAGACCTACTTTGAATAAATACCGATTTGAGATGAGCGGGAGTATAACGTAAAAATCAAAATAGTCGACTATTGAATAAGAAATAGCGACATAAATTAATCATTCGAAATAATGAGGTACTAGGAGAGTTTATTAATTTATGAAAATAAAAATTAAGGTGTCCTGCAATATTTCCAAGTAAACTCCTGCAAGCCGTTTTAACTATCTATATTAGGAGTTCAGTTTAAATATTTTAGGAAGCTCAATACGGTTTTAATTTATATTGAGCGTAATAAAAAGCGTTAACTAGCTTATTGAGCTATAAGCCCGCGGCTTTAAAAGCTTTGCTTACAATAGCTTGTGCTTCCCTGATAATAGTTTGTAAATGTGTCTCATCAATAAAGCTTTCGGCATATATTTTATAAATCTCTTCTGTACCTGAAGGCCTTGCCGCAAACCAGCCGTTGGCTGTTACGACTTTTATGCCACCAATTGCGGCATTATTACCTGGTGCATGAGACAATATTTGAGTTATTTTCTCTCCTGCAAGTACCTGCGCAGTGATAGCATCACTTGAAAGTTCTGTTAACACTTTTTTCTGTTCAAAAGAGGCTACAGCTTCAACCCTACCATAGCAAGGAACGCCTAGTTCTTCGGCTAATTCTAGATAATGTTGATGAGGATCTTTACCTGTTACAGCCAATATTTCAGCCGCTAAAAGTGCCATCACAAAACCGTCTTTATCCGTTGTCCAAGTAGAACCGTCTTTTGCAATGAAAGTAGCACCCGCACTCTCTTCGCCTCCAAAAGCGTAGCTTGAGTCGCATAACCCATCTACAAACCACTTAAAGCCTACAGGTACTTCTGATAAGGGTCTGTTGATTTTTTTAGCAACACGATCAATCAGAGAACTAGAAACCAATGTTTTACCTATTTTACTCGTTTCTGGCCATACACGGTGAGTCATAAGATATTGGATAGAGACCGCTAAATAGTGATTAGGATTCATCAATCCACCACTTTTTGTCACAATACCATGGCGGTCAAAGTCAGGATCATTACCAACACTTACATCGAAATCATCCTTCATGCCAATTAAACCTGCCATGGCATAAGGCGATGAACAATCCATACGAATTTTTCCGTCTTTATCAAGCGACATAAAAGAAAAACTCGCATCAACAACAGGGTTTACGATGTTAATATTAATACCATATTTTTTTGCAATAACAGGCCAATAAGCTATGCCAGAGCCACCTAATGGATCTACACCAATACTAACCCCTGCATTGGCTATCGCTTCCATGTCAATCACTTGTGCTAATTGCTCAACGTAATGTTCAATAAAGTTTTGCTTAGTTAATAAAGGAGATGTTAAAGCTTTGTTATAGTCAAGCTGGTTCACATCGGCCAAACCACTTAAAATAAGTTCATTCGCCCGCCGCTCTATTTGCTTGGTAATATCGCCTTCTGCTGGACCACCATGAGGAGGATTATATTTAATGCCACCATCGCTAGGAGGGTTATGAGAAGGGGTAATAATAAGACCATCAGCTAATAAAGCTTTTGTTTCAGGTAGCTTTTTTTGTTCTTTATTATGACTGATTATTAATCGAGAAATAACAGGTGTTGGAGTAAAACCGTTATCATGCTGAATTACAACAGGTACGTTATTGGCGACTAAGACACAAATAGCACTGATAAAGGCTGGCTCTGATAATGCATGAGTATCTTTACCTAAAAATAGCGGTCCTTTAAATCCTTGAGCTGTTCTATATTCAGCTACGGCTTGGCAAATGGCCACTAGATGCGTTTCATTGAAGCTTAATTTACTTGCATTGCCTCGATGACCTGATGTGCCAAAAGAAACTTTCTGTGAAGCCAAACTCACATCTGGCTTTTGCATATAGTAATCACTTACCAACTGACCAATATTAATTCTATCTTCGGGTCTTACCGCCAAACCTGCATGAGGGTGAATTGACATATACTTCCTTTTAGCGCCTTTTGCGCGGTTGATAACTGTTATTATTTTAAACTCATCTGCCAGCTAAATAAGTTACGATGAAGTTATAGTAACTCTCTAATGGCTTCGACATCGTCTTGCGAATAACCAAGCAAGCTTGCCGCTTTGGTTAACATCATTTTTTTACGCGTAGTATTAGAGTTTGTAATAACCCAGTAATTGCTACCTGATATTTGTCTAGGTTTGGTACTACTGCCACTTTCTGTTAATGCCGCTTCTGAATTAGCAAAATATAACCGATTCGTACCACAAATTTCATTCACGACATAGAATTGTTTTGGATGAGCTCGATGTAGCGCTGCTAATATTAATAAAAATCGCCCTACCGCTCCTCTTTGCATAGTAAGCTCTTCTTTATTGATAAAATCAAAAACACTCTCATTGCCTTTGCTTTCTTCTTCGAAGGTTTCATTAGCTTCTATATTTGCATTTTCTACAGCGTTAATATCTTCAATTGAATCATTAGCTTGAAGACTTTCCATAACCGTATCTGTAGCTATTTGGTTAGCTGTATTACTATCGAAGTCTAACAAACGGCGTAATATATCCGATGCACTTTCACCAATAAACTGCGTGTTGGTGGCAATATATTGATAAAGTGCTTCATCAATTTCTATATTTTTCATTTATAACCCTAACTAAAATTTTCTTGCTGCAAGATTATACCCAAAACTGTGTTTATTTCATGATAAAATCACTTAAATTTTCAAAAAAGACTTTCAATGAAAGAATAAGATAAATTTAAGTTACAATAGACAAAATAAATTTATCTAAGCACACCGATCTTTTTTGATCATGAAAGCCTAGCGGCATTGTTCATATTTAAAGCAAAGAGATTCAAATGAGCCAAATAGTAAACCAAACATTACCAATACTAAATTATCAGCAATGGGGGCAAGGTGAGGATGTCATTCTTATTCATGGATTATTAGGCAGTTTAGATAATTTAAATATGGTTGCAAAAACGCTAAGTGAAGAATATAAAATAACTTCTATTGATGTTAGAAACCACGGAAATTCCTTTCATAAAGCAGAAATGGGTTATGCTGAACTCGCACAAGATGTTTTTCACGTTTTACACACTTTATCTATTAAACAATGTGTCGTGCTTGGCCATTCTATGGGCGGCAAGATAGCGATGGAAATGGCACTACAAAGTACCTTAGAAAACTTTCCTGTAAAAATCACAAAACTGATTGTTGCAGATATTTCTCCCGTTAAATACCCCCCTCACCATAATGAGATCCTTGAAGGCTTGCAGTCTATCGATTTAAAAAATATAACTAATCGTAAAGATGCTGATTTAGTGCTCAGCTCGTATGTAAAAGAGGTCGGCGTAAGGCAGTTTTTATTACGTAATTTACAACTAAACAGCGATGGAAGTTTTAGTTTCAAATGTAACATTGATAATATTAAAAGTTGTTATCCACAAATAACGAAGGCTATCAGTTTAGATGACGAGCGTAATTTTATCGGAAAAAACATACCATTATCATCTTATAAAGAACCAGTGTTGTTCATTAAAGGTGGCGATTCTGATTACATTTTACCTGAACATAAACAAGTTATTAGTGTGCTCTTCCCGAATAGCAAAGCAAAAATAATTCAGGGCGCAGGTCATTGGCTCCATGCAGAAAAGGCCATTACCTTTAATAAAATTGTTAAAGACTTTCTCGACAATTAATGATTTATTCACATACTCACTTATTCAAAGAACTTTTTTCACCTACTAGCTATTTCATTAAGTTAGTTGTCTTATTTTACGAAGGAAAAAAATTATTCAGGGCAAGGAGCCCGATTAAATAATAGCTAACCATTGGGGTTGAGAGTAACGAAGTCATGATTTATTTTAACCGGCACAAATAATCAATAACTTAATGGAATTATTATTATTATAAGAAGTATGGCTGACAGGTATATTTTAGCTGTGGTATAATACGTCGCATTATTCTCAGCGAGCTATAACTCCGGTGAAGCTGAGAAATTCAATATCGTGGGAAAAATCATGTTAGCAGAGCATTTAGAGTTAATAGAAACAATAGGATTAGATCTCTTCTTTGTTTTTATTTTTGTATTCATAGGTTTATCAATTCATGATGTGATGAAAAAAAATGATGTGCCAAGGCAAGGCAAAATAATTGTATATTTTGTGCTGTTTTTAGGCTGCCTTGGCTTCATAGTTAAAGGTGTTATTCAATTTGTTTGGGAAAGCCAAGGAGTAGGTTAGCAGTTTTCTGTTAGCGCAAATACGAAGTTATTATGGCAAAAGAAGTTTCAGATCTAACAACAATTGACTTATTCAATGATGATAAGCGACCTGGTCGCCCAAAAACAAATCCACACTCTCGTAGTGTTCAAATTAGAATAAACAAACGTAATCAAGTAAAGCGGGACAAAAACAACGGATTAAAGCGAGTTGAGTTTAAAATACATCATTCATTATTTAATCAACTTGACGAAATAGCTCGCGAAAAAGAGATAAGCAGAAGCGAGTTAATAGAACTATTATTAACAGATTCATTAGCACAACAAATTAAACAGAAGTAAAGAAGGTAAATATCATGGCAATCGTAGGTTTATTTTTCGGTAGCGATACTGGTAACACAGAAGCTATTAGCAAAATGATTCAAAAGAAACTTGGCAAGAAAAAAGTTGGTGTGCAGGATATCGCTAAAAGCACAAAAGAAGAAATCGCTGAATTTGACCTGATTATTTTAGGTATACCAACATGGTATTATGGTGAAAACCAATGTGATTGGGATGATTTTTTACCGGAGCTAGAAGAGATTGATTTTACAGATAAAATCGTTGCTATTTTTGGCTTAGGAGATCAAGAAGATTATGCTGAATATTTCTGTGACGCTATGGAACCTTTACGTGATATAGTCGAAAGCAAAGGGGCTATTGTAGTAGGTAACTGGCCAACTGAAGGCTATGAATTCGAAGCATCTAAAGCCTTAATTGATGAGAATACTTTTATTGGTCTATGTGTCGACGAAGACAGACAACCGGAATTAACCGAAAATCGCGTTACAAAATGGGTAGATCAAATCACTGAAGAGATGTCTTTAGCTGAATTTGATTAATACTTAATGTGAGACACGATAAAGCTCCTACGGGAGCTTTTTCATTAGTGTTTTAAATCAACATAATAATTAAAGTTTACTATTAAACTTAACATCTAACCTGTTCTTATTATGTTCATTTTAAGAGTTAAATTAAAATTTGCTAAACTAATCCTTTAACCTTGATCAAATAAACCATATACTTTTGATTAAAATTTTTTATAGAGTGAAATATGTCTGCACAAAACGAAGAATTAAAAAGAGCGGGTTTAAAAGTAACACTACCCCGTATTACCATACTGGCTATATTACAAGACCCAGAAAACCAACATATTAGCGCTGAAGAAGTTTATAAAATACTTATTGAAAAAGATCAGGAAATTGGTTTAGCAACAGTATACCGTGTTCTAAATCAATTTGATGACGCTGGTATTGTGACAAGACACCACTTTGAAGGCGGTAAGTCTGTTTTTGAATTAGCTCAAAAAGATCATCACGATCATTTGGTTTGTTTAAATTGTGGAAAAGTCGTCGAATTTGAAGATGATATTATTGAACAAAGACAAACAGATATTGCTAATGAACATAAAATCAGTTTAAAACATCATAGTCTGTATTTATATGGTGAGTGCACCCAAAAAGAAACATGTGAATCTTACAAAAAAGCAAACGGCTAATAAGTTTAAACTTAGCGTACAGCGTAAATGAGTGAAAACAAGATAAATTGTAAAGTAAGAATATTTTATACTGAAAAATTTATCATTTCTTTGATCTGCGCCTCTGAAAAAGCATTATTTTAAATTGATATTCCTAAGCTTTTTTCAAGTACGCTGAAACCAATACAATTCTTGTTCCGCCAACTTTTCCTTCAATATGCTCAGGGTTATCTGTTAAAGAAATACCGCGCACTAAAGTGCCTTGCTTAGCGGTAAAGTTAGCGCCTTTTACCTTCAAATCTTTTATAAGCGTTACGTCATCACCATCATTTAATAATGCACCATTACTGTCGCGTGTTGGCCCTTCTTTCTGCTCTGCTGCAATACCTTGTTCCGCCCAAGTTCTTACATCATCTTCAAGGTAAATCATATCAAGCGCATCTTGCGCCCAGCTTTCAGTTGATAGCTTATGCAACAACCTGTACGACATAATTTGTATCGCAGGTTCTTGATTCCACATACTGTCATTTAAACAACGCCAGTGGTTTACATTGATTGCCTTCTCGCCATCTATTTGATCAATGCAGTTTTGACAAAGGTATATACTTTGTTGTGCACTTAAATCACTTTTTGGTGGTACAGGATAAACACTTAACTTTTCTTTCGCTGTACATAGCTCACAACTGTTATTACTCCGTTTTATTAAGGCTTGTTCGCAAGACATATGAATTCCTAATTATTGAGACCAACTTTATTAAATAGGTTTTATTAAGACCGATTTAATAAAACTATCTGTTATAAGTATATTTATATCCTCTATTTTAACTCAAGAATTTAACAGAGGGACAATTAACGACTAAAAAGTTGTCACACGCAATATATAATCAGTAAAACTAGACACCAGCAACTTTCGATGATAAAAAGTGTCTAATTAATTTCCGCTTGTACAGTGGTACCTATCAAACATTAGGCTAAGCTCAATGACTAACAAAACAAAAAAAATTAATCCCTTTTTCCAATTTCTTGCATCGACAAGCCTCATTACTCAAATTATTATCGCTATTATACTTGGTATGTTAGTCGCAGTGACAATACCTGAATTTGCTCTTTCTCTATCCATATTAGGAGCTTTATTTGTTAATGCGTTAAAGGCTGTAGCACCGATACTTGTTCTTATGTTGGTAGCCTCTTCTATTGCCAACCAAAAGACTGAAAGCGATGCTAAACTCAAACCGATTATAGGGCTTTACTTTTTAGGTACATTAAGTGCCGCTTTTGTTGCTGTAGCCTTAAGTTTTGCTTTTCCTACAACATTAACTTTAGACTTGGCCGGAGCAAGCGCAAACCCACCTCAAGGATTAGGAGAGGTATTATCAACATTGGCATTTAAAATTGTTGAAAACCCCTTTACAGCAATTGCTACGGGAAATTTTATTGCCGTATTAGCTTGGGGCTTAGGACTTGGCTTTTCATTAAAGCATGCCAATACAAATACTAAAAATATACTTTCCGATTTAAGCGAAGCCATCTCTAGCATTGTTCGAGTGGTCATTAGACTTGCCCCTATAGGTATTCTTGGCTTAGTTGCAAATACCATTGCTACAACTGGGTTTAGTGCATTATTAGAGTATAGTCACCTTGTAGGTGTTTTATTATCGGCAATGCTGATTATTGCACTTGTTATTAATCCGCTTATTGTTTACTTCATTACAAAAACCAACCCTTATCCGCTTGTACTTACCTGCTTGAGAGAGTCTGGTATTACAGCGTTTTTCACAAGAAGCTCAGCGGCTAATATTCCTGTTAATATGGCGCTTTGTAAAAAGTTAAAACTCCATGAAGATACCTACTCAGTATCGATTCCTCTTGGAGCAACAATAAATATGGCAGGTGCTGCGATAACAATAACCGTATTAACCTTAGCGGCCGCTCACACACTACAAATTGAAATTGATTTTGCCACTGCTATTTTACTTTCTATAGTAGCTTCTATATCTGCTTGTGGTGCATCAGGTGTAGCGGGTGGTTCATTATTACTTATTCCTTTAGCTTGTGGTTTATTTGGTATTCATAACGACATTGCGATGCAGGTAGTTGCAATTGGTTTCATTATTGGTGTTATTCAAGATTCTGCTGAGACGGCATTAAACAGCTCTACTGATGTGGTCTTTTCTGCAGCGGCCTCACATCATATTACCTCTTCAGTGGAAAACAAAGGCCTGAACTAATCACGACAGAGGTTGTAAGCGACACTTAACCATACTTTAATAACGAGTGTTTAACTAAGTTGTTAAACGCTCAGTTAACAGCGCAAATAACATACGAAAACCGAACAATATAAAAACAACACCTAAACAATAAAATATGAAATTAACTCGTCAGATATTCTTACTAATAGGCCCATTATTAGCATTAGTTTTGTACTTTTTGTTATATAACGCAGGTCTATCCGAGCAGGCTTCTATAACCGCAGGCATTACTTTGCTCACCGTCATTTGGTGGGTTACAGAGCCAATTCCTATTCCTGCAACTTCGTTAGTTCCTTTTGTTCTATTACCTTTGTTTGGTATTGTCGATCATAAAATCGTCGCCTCTTCTTTAGGTAGCCATGTTATTTTATTGCTAATGGGGGCTTTTATGCTTTCCAAGTCGCTTGAGAAAAGTGGTGCACATCAACGAATGGCTGTTTATATGGTTCGTTTAGTTGGAGCCTCTAGTGCTACTCGTTTAGTCATGGGTTTTATGTTAGCCTCTGGGCTTTTATCTATGTGGATATCTAATACAGCTACTACGCTTATGATGCTGCCAATTGCATTAGCCATTCTAACTCATGTAGAAAATCAAAAGCTAAAAGTCGCATTAATTCTCGGCATTGCCTATGCTGCATCGGTTGGTGGTATCGGCACCCCAATTGGTACCCCACCAAATATAATCTTTATGGGTATATATGAAGAATATACCGGTACAGAATTTGGCTTCTTCCAATGGATGAAAGTGGGTATTCCTGTTGTACTTATCTCTCTACCTATTATGGCTTTCTGGCTTACTAGAGATATTAAACTAAAGGATAAAATAGCCTTGCCTGAACTTGGCGCATGGCGAATTGAAGAAAAAAGAACATTGCTTATTTTTGCCTTAACCGCACTTGCCTGGGTTAGCCGTAAAGGACCATTTGGCGGTTGGAGTGAGCTTTTGAATATGCCTATCGCTGGTGATAGCACCGTTGCATTAGCCGCTGTTGTTGTTATGTTTATGACATCAAATGGTAAAGGTGGCAAGATTCTCGATTGGGAAAGCGCAAAAGAAATCCCTTGGGGTATGTTACTTTTATTTGCCGGCGGCATTGCACTTGCTAAAGGCTTTGTTGCGTCTGGACTTAGTACTTTGTTAGGAGAGTGGTTAACCTCTCTAGCAAACCTTCCTGCTTTAGCGATGATTTTAACCATCTGTTTAGTGGTAACTTACTTAACGGAAATTACAAGTAATACGGCTACAGCGACTTTGTTAATGCCGATATTAGCGGTAGCCGCGATTTCAGCAGGATACGACCCAATGCTCTTTATGATACCGGCAGCGATGTGTGCAAGTGCTGCGTTTATGCTGCCTGTCGCAACAGCACCGAATGCCATTGCATATGGTACAGGTGAGATAACTATAAAGGATATGGTCAAAGAAGGGGCTTTATTGAGTATTATTGTCTCAGTTATCGTAACCTTAGTTTGTTACTTTATACTGATGTAGGTCCATAATATTAGATTATGTAACACAACGCTGTTGATTATTTAGATAGAGTCACAAAAGCCGTTGCATACTCTTTTTCATCTGCCAATGAAATGTGCCAATGCTCGGCGCCCATTTCTTTTGCATAAGTTAAAGCAACGCCACTGAGTAGTAACTTCGGCTGCCCACTTTCAAGCGATTGAATATCAAAGTGTTGAAATGATACCCCTTTCGCTATGCCTGTCCCCAGTGCTTTAGAGGCTGCCTCTTTTGCTGCCCAACGTTTAGCAAGGTATCTGTCTGCATGGTTCACCTCAAGGTAGTATTGATACTCTCTTTCATTTAACACTCTTAAAGCAAGCTTATCTCTTACGGCAGATTTCATTTGGCTGATACGTGAAATATCAATAATATCTGTTCCAATTCCAACAACTGACATAGTCGATTTATACCTTGATTAAGAGAGTTTTATACGTTGCGTGCTTCTAACATTAAACGCTTCATATCTCTAACGGCTTTCTCTAAACCGTCAATCGCTGCACGAGCAATAATGGCATGACCAATGTTTAATTCAATAATTTCAGGGATGGCTGCAATAGGTTTTACGTTAAAATAATGCAAACCATGCCCTGCATTGACTTTTAGGCCTTTGCCATGCGCATATTTAATTCCTTCAATAAGTCGCTTTAATTCTACTTGTTGAGCTTCTTCATTAGTCGCTTCTGCGTAATGGCCTGTGTGTATTTCAATAAAAGGAGCACCACTAGCAATCGCAGCATCGATCTGATCTTTATCCGCATCAATAAATAAACTTACTAAAATATCGTTTGATGCAAGCGTTTGCACCGCAGCGGTTACTTTCTCTAATTGACCAACTACATCAAGCCCACCTTCTGTAGTTAACTCTTCTCTTTTTTCAGGGACTAAACAACAAAAGGTAGGTTTAACATCACAGGCTATTTTAACCATTTCATCGGTAACCGCCATTTCAAAGTTCATACGGGTATGAAGTGTTTCCTTAAGTACGTAAATATCTCTGTCTTGGATATGACGTCTATCTTCACGTAAATGAACAGTAATACCATCCGCCCCTGCATGTTCAGCAACACTTGCTGCATAAACAGGATCAGGGTAATTAGTACCACGTGCCTGTCTTAAAGTAGCAATATGATCAACATTTACGCCTAGTAGTAGTTCACTCATTGTCTGTCTCTTCTTTATTTATTTTGGGCTTTATAAGTTATTTTGTGGGGCTTTTTTTCTTTTAAAAAGCGCTCTGCTATTCAAAGGTTGATTCCCCAACAATTGATTTATAACCTGTCTCATCAGTAATTTAAAGGTAAGCTTTGCTTTACCTAACTCTGTCGCTTGTTTACTGTGAATAAACTGCTCTATTAACTCTAGGTGCTCTCTATCGTAACAATGGCTGTTTTGTTCATTAAATGCGGCAACAAACCCTTGTTCTGGTAAATAATAGAAACCTTTAGCTTTTTCTTTAATACTATCCCCCATTTTATCCGTATAAACGGTATACATTTCATGTAATGGAGAAAAGTCAAAAGACATACCCAGTTCATCAATTAAAAATAATTCAAAATGACGTAAAACTATCGATAAGTCTTCTTCGTTGTTAAGTTTCTCTAAGCACCTTTTATACGCTAAAAATAAAGTTTGGCAATCGATATCATTACTCAACAGCTTGACAAGAAGTTCATTTAAATAAAAACCACTAAACAAATGATCTTTTTTTAAAGGATAAGAAGGCGCAATAGCTTCAACACGGGTTAAAAATTTGAAAGTATCTTTATTTTTAAAGGACACACTCAAGGGAGTAAAGGGCTGTAGTAACCCTTTTTTGGTTGACTTATTTGACTGACCAACAAAAATTAACGTATTCACCTTACCGCTAAGCTCAGTCAATAAAGTTACCATTAGTTGGTTTTCTTTATGTGCTCGGGTATGTAAAACAAAGGCTGATTGTTCTTCACCCATAAACATACCTGTAAAAATTAGCAGACAAAGCATCAGCTACGCTATCTATGTTATGCTGTTTTACTTTACCTTTATAGAAAATAAATATTGTAAATATAGATTTAGCCAGAGTAATCATCGCCATAACCTAGGCTTCTCAGTGCACGTTCATCATCCGCCCAACCTGATTTTACTTTAACCCAGGTTTCAAGAAATACTTTAGCGTCAAAAAGCTCTTCCATATCACGTCGAGACTCTTGGCCAATAGTTTTCAAACGAACACCTTTATTACCAATAATCATACGTTTTTGACTATCTCGTTCAACAAGTACTAGGGCGTTTATATGAATAATCCCTTTTTCATCCATTTTAAACTGTTCAATTTCAACTGTTGTTGAATAAGGTAATTCATCGCCTGTAAAACGAATAATTTTTTCTCGGATAATTTCAGAGGCCATAAAACGACTTGATCTATCAGTAATGTGATCTTCAGGAAACCAGAAGTCGCCTTCTGGTAGTGAAGATAAACAAAGTTTTTTTATCGTGTCCACGCTATGCCCTTTCGTTGCAGAAATGGGTACTATGTCTCTAAAGTCATGTAATTCACCAAGCTTTTGTAAATGTGGTAATAGGTCATCTTTATCCTGAATGTTATCAATTTTATTAACAACTAAAATACAAGGTACACCACTCTTTTTCACTTTACTTAAAACAAGCTCATCATCTTGCGTCCAATGAGTACCTTCAACAAGAAAGACAATTAATTCAACTTCTGCAATGGAACTACTTGCTGCACGATTCATTAAACGGTTTATAGCGCGTTTTTCTTCTGTATGTAATCCAGGAGTATCGACTAGAATAGCTTGTCGATTTTCTTCCGTTAAGATACCTAAGATACGATGCCTAGTAGTTTGTGGCTTTCGGGATGTGATACTTATTTTTTGCCCTAAAAGTGCATTAAGTAAAGTAGACTTACCCACATTAGGTCGCCCAACAATAGCAATAAGGCCTGCATGAGGTGCTGAATTTTCTATACTCATTTTTTAGTTACCTTTTTGCTAAATTTTTTAGACTTCTTCTGTTGAGACATTTTGCTAGCATCATCAGAGCTCGGACCTTTTTTTAGCATCTCAAGTAAAGACAATACTTCAGCTGCTACTGCTTGCTCTGCTTTACGTCTACTAGTCCCTGTTGCTACAACATCCTCATTCAGCACTAAAGTACGACAACGCACAGTAAACTCTTGATTATGAGACTGACCTTTTGTGTCGATAACTTCATACTCAGGTAAAGCAATTTTTCGACCTTGAAGATATTCTTGTAATCTTGTTTTTGGATCTTTTTGCTCATTACCAGGTTTGATTATAGCTAAACGAGCTGAAAACCAATTCAATATAAGCAATTTACAACAGCTTAATCCAGCATCTAAATACACTGCACCAATAATGGCTTCCATCGCGTCTTCTAAAATAGATTCTCTTCGATGGCCTCCACTTTTGAGTTCACCCGGCCCTAAAAAAAGATATTCTCCTAGCTCAAACTCTCTTGCCATCTCCGCTAAAGTTACTCCTTTAACAAGGCTTGAACGCATTCGCGTTAAGTCGCCTTCATCATGCTTTGGAAACTTTTCAAACAAAGCTTCAGCAATCACAAAGCCTAAAATAGAGTCACCTAAAAACTCGAGCCGCTCATTATGTACACCTTTTGCACTTCGGTGTGTTAAAGCCTGTTTTAAGAGGGAGGCATCACTAAACTGATGACCAATCTTATCTGACAGGCGAAGCATGGCTTGTTTTAAGTTTCTTTCATGGATCGCCATTAATGAATTGCACCAATTCTATTAAAGCGAATACCTGTAGGTATCCAACGAGGTAAAAAATCATCTGCAGTGCGTTCAAAATCAAAACTCATCCAAATGGCGACAGCTTGACCTACTAAATTTTCTTCTGGAACAAATCCCCAAAAACGACCATCTAGGCTGTTATCTCTATTATCACCTATGACAAAATACTGGTTATTCGGTACGATAAACTCATCTTGCATTGTTCCCTTCTGAGAGAAAAAATGCTGCGTTTTAATAGGATCATATTTATCGATTAAGAGATCATGTGTTATATCTCCCATCTCTGCTTGATATTGCTCTAATCCAATTTCGGAATCAGGACCTTGATAAGCACCCGTAAGCTTATTTTCAATACGCTGATACTCTGGACATTTAACATCTGAAGATCTACATGCTCGTTTGATAAAAATAGACTTATCACGGTAGATAATACTGTCGCCCGGTAAACCCACAACACGTTTTATATAATCGATACGAGTGTCGCGTGGGTACTTAAATACAACCACATCGCCACGTTCTGGCAGACCTACATCTACGAACTTATTTCTAGCAACTGGATCTTTTAAACCATAGTTAAACTTATTCACCAAAATAAAGTCGCCATCTAATAAAGTTGGCATCATCGAACCTGAAGGTATTTGAAAAGGCTCATAGATAAATGAGCGTAAAACAAGTACAAAAGCAATGACAGGAAAAATTTGAACAGCGGTATCAACAAGTACTGGAGCTTCTTTAAGAGCCTCTAATGTTTGTGGTGTTAAATCGATACCGGTTTGCTTTCTTGCAATTTCTTGTGCAGCAAGTGCTGCAGCACATCGTTGTGGCGCTAAATAAAATTTATTTAAAAAATACACTATGCCCGTTAATACGGTAATAATGACTAATAAAATTGAAAAATAAACTGCCATGAATCTTTAAGTTCCTTATGTTTTTATCGAGATATTGAAGTTAACTGCTATGTCTATACTTCTGACTAAGCTAATGCTTAACAAACCCGTACTAAACTTTAACTCAATACTAATCCAATGTATGTCATATTTGTTACCAGATAGGACATATAGGGATTTTACTAATTTTCTAATTTAAGAACAGCTAAAAACGCTTCTTGTGGTACTTCAACATTACCGACTTGCTTCATGCGTTTCTTACCTTCTTTTTGTTTTTGTAACAACTTTTTCTTACGGCTAATATCGCCACCATAACATTTAGCGGTAACGTTTTTACGTAACTGCTTAACGGTTGTACGAGCAATCACGTTATTACCGATTGCTGCTTGAATAGCAATATCAAACATTTGACGGTGAATAAGCTCTTTCAATTTGTCTACCAACATACGTCCACGACTTACCGAGTTCGTTCTATGGGTAATCATTGCTAATGCATCAACTCTGTCCCCATTAATCATCACATCGACACGCACCATATCTGCAGGGTCAAAACGCACAAAATGATAATCTAAAGAAGCATAACCACGACTGGTTGATTTTAATTTGTCGAAAAAGTCCATAACCACTTCAGCCATAGGTAGCTCATAGGTTAGAGCTACTTGATTTCCATGATAAACAAGATCTTTTTGCATTCCTCTTTTTTCAATACAAAGTGTAATTACACTACCTAAATACTCTTGAGGTACAAGAATGTTTGCCTGAACAATAGGCTCTCTAATTTCATCTATGTTATTGATAGCGGGTAAATCTGCAGGGTTGTCAATTGCCAAGACATCGCCATTAGTACATGCTATTTCATAGTTTACTGTTGGTGCGGTGGTAATTAGGTCAAGATCATATTCACGCGCTAAACGCTCTTGAATAATTTCCATATGCAGCATACCTAAGAAACCAATTCGAAAACCAAAACCTAGCGCTGATGAATTCTCTGGTTCAAAAAATAATGAAGCATCGTTTAAACTCAGTTTATTTAAAGCATCGCGGAAGTTGTCGTAGTCGTCTGAACTGATAGGGAAGATACCTGCGTAAACTTGTGGTTGAGCTTGTTTAAAGCCCGGTAACGCATGTGCTGTTTCTTTTTTACTAATAGTGATTGTATCGCCTACTGGCGCGCCATGAATCTCTTTAATACCCGCAATAATAAAACCTACTTCACCGGCTTTTAATATACCTGTTTCAACCTGTTTTGGCGTAAAAATACCGACCTTATCGATTTGGTGCACTTGTCCTGTAGACATCACCAACATTTTATCGCCTTTCTTTACTTCACCGTTCATTATACGAACCAATGAAACAACACCTTGATAGTTATCAAACCATGAATCAACAATTAATGCTTGTAGCTTTTCGGTTTTATCACCCTGCGGTGGTGGGATATTCTTAACGATGGTTTCGAGTACATCTTCAATACCAATACCTGTTTTAGCGGAACATTTTACCGCTTCCGTAGCATCAATACCGATGATATGTTCAATTTCTTCACAAACGCGATCAGGGTCTGCTTGTGGTAAGTCAATTTTATTTAGGATTGGTAAAACTTCTAAATCCATTTCAATCGCTGTGTAACAATTTGCTACCGTCTGTGCTTCAACACCTTGACCCGCATCTACAACCAACAAAGCGCCTTCACATGAGGCTAAAGAACGAGAAACTTCATAAGAAAAGTCAACGTGGCCAGGCGTATCGATAAAATTAAGTTGATATGTTTCGCCATCTTTGGCTTTATAATCTAATGTAACACTTTGTGCCTTGATAGTGATGCCACGTTCACGCTCAATATCCATTGAGTCTAGAACTTGTGCTTCCATTTCACGTTCAGCTAAGCCACCACAATGTTGAATTAAGCGATCTGACAGCGTTGATTTACCATGATCAATGTGAGCAATAATAGAGAAGTTACGTATATTTTTCATTATATTAGGTTTTATCCAGAACAATTGAGATATTTAGCAGGTATAGCATTAAAAAAATAAAGTGTTTTTCACTTTTAACGATGCATAACTGATTTAAATTAATGCTGTGTATTATACATTAAATTGTAGCTTGAAGTCACACTGATACGGTTCTAATAATCTTTGGGCATAACTTAAGCGAAACTTCATACTTTTTTTGGAAACGTTTTGCTAATTTAAAGCCCAAATATCCACCTGTAATTCCCACTAATAACGCAAATAGTTCATGCTTTAATAAGGGATTAAAGAAGCTATCAAATACAATCGTTTCTTGAATCAATTGGGTGATAGTGGAAAATAAAATTAAGCCCATTAATGGAAAAGAATAAACTTGCCATGCACTTTTAAGAACATCTCCTTCAGGTATTGCTACAATGACTTGATCACCAACTAACAAGCTTTTGTGTTCGTTTGATGAATAAACGATAGAAAATTCTAATTTTTTGTGGGGAAAGGCTTTAGCAACTTGTCCACTAGCACAACTTTCAGATTGTGAGCAACTGCTGCAAGTAGACTTTACGTTACTTGCCAGTGTAATTTTTTTTTGATTAATTGCAACGACGGTTGCTTGTTCTTCCATCATATTGTTGAGGGAACTCCACTCTAATACTCAATCAAATAGTTAATGTTAACGAATATCAACTAAGGTTATTAATGTTCTCTTTAACCAAAACATTTGGCTTGAATGAGTGAAGTTTAACGCACAGAGACTGAATCTGCTATTCTTACTGCTGTATTAGCTGGAATCTTTCCAACCACACTGACTTCCACTTGATTAAATGTTTTGGTTAGAACAACAGTAGCACCATCATTAACATAACCTATTGGTTGTTGATTTTTTAATGCAGGACCAATATATACTGATATATCAACTAAACCATCACTGAATAACTTAGATCTTATGGGATTTTTTGAATTATCTAGTGAGCCATCATTAGTATTTACTAACTTAAACCCTGATGGTAACCAATTCACTTCCCAATTAAATTGTGCTTTATGATCATTTGCAGATTCATTACCTTCTTTTTGATGGGGCGTATCATCAAGTGTAATTAAGTTAGGAAGTTGAGTTTCTTGCAATTTAGCCAAGTTAACTGATAATTTCTCAGTTATGTCTAAATGTGTAAATTGAATTTGTTCTAGCATTTGACCTTTTTCTGAGAGGATAGCCAATTTAAGTAGTAAATTACTATTCAGATCTTGCCATAGCCAATAACCAAGACGATTAGGATCTTTAGGTACGATGCGAATTAACTGAGCAGCTCTACCTAATACTCTACTTTTACCTACCAGGACAAAATGGTAATTCTCACTTAATCGATTAATGTCACCACTAAAAATAGACGGAATAGGCCCTTTAATGCTTTTTGCATAAACGGAGTATTGTGGGTGCTCAGGTTCAATGTAACTTACCACCTGCCCTATTTGCAAAATATCTCTTCGTGGCCCGTTTAAGCGAGAAAGTACTGTTAACTCTTGATCTTGTGAGCCAATTCCATGAAGCCAATGGTAGGGTTCTGCTTGATTATTTTTTACAACAACAAAAGAAGTACTGAAGTTTAGATTTCTTAACGCTAGCGAAAGCTTTTCTAAACCGATTTTAGCCGAATTCTCGCCTAGTTTTTTGGCTTCTTGCACTTGAGGAGTTTCTTGTTGCGAAGTTTCATTTTGGCTTAGTGCTGGAGAAGTGGCGAAAAAAGAAAATAGGAAAATAAAAAGTGGGGAAGTCGAAAGTAATTTCATGATATCTCAATGGTTAATAAAAGGTAGCTACTCAATGTAGGCTACTCTTCCATTCTATAAGCTATTTAGGTGACTTTTCAAGCTTTTCCGTTTGAGGTTGAGCTTTCTTATTGATGATGCTGGCAAATTTGATCTGTTGATTATGGTCTAATAGTAGTGCTTGGAAGCGACGTTGTTGAGCTATTTTTTGCTTCATTTCCGTTTGCTTTAATAACTGACGTTTTGCTTTTTGTTCAGGTGACTCGTAGTTGAAACTCACTGGGTTAGCAAAACCTGTCACTGGCATTGTTTGTACAATTTCACTTGGCATTACAACATGCTCATCGTCATTAATGGCGTTTGGCTGAACACCTAAAATCATTAAGCCAGCTGCAGAAGCTGCTATAGCTACTTGGCCTAAAGGCTTGGCTACAGCCGAGATTTTATTTTTGGCTCTATCCATAAAAGAAAATACGTTAGCCGTTGCATTAGTTCCCGTTGCCTTTATTTCTCCAGTAGACTTGGCCTGAGGAGCAACAATAGCGGGTTCTTGTGCGATAACATTAGCGATCTCATCAGCAATATTTACTTGTAACTGTTCAGGAGTTTCATCTCTTATCACATCACCAATTAAATGATAACGCTGCCAAGTAGATGAAAGTTCTTCATCCTGGAGCATTTCATCAATCGTTTGATCTGTAATAAATCCATTTAATGACTCATTCCCTTGGGCTGATGATACCGTTTGGTAATTATCAACGAGTGCTGAAATGGTCTCAAATTTATTTTCGCTCATATCGAACCTAGCCTTTTAAAAATATTTATTGCTTTTTACTACTAATACCAATTTTTTAATAACAAAGTGGTAAACTTATAAGCACTTATGATTCATGAGTACTTAAAAATTAACTTTCGTCAACTTTAGTTGAGTAGAGGCGCTATCTTTTTATCGATTGCATCTCGTGCTCTAAAAATTCTTGAGCGTATTGTCCCTACTGGACACTCCATGATAACGGCAATTTCTTCATAGCTTAAGCCTTCAATTTCTCGAAAGTTTATCGCTATTCGCAAGTCATCAGGAAGTTGCTCTATGGTATCAAAAATAACCTTTTTAATTTCTTGTGTTAATAACACTTTCTCTGGTGATGCGTTTTCTCTTAGTGCACCACCACTATCATATACTTCTGCATCTTCAACTTCTACATCAAAACTTGGAGGTTTTCTACCCAGTGCTGTCCCGTGATTTTTGGCACAATTGACAGCAATACGGTAAAGCCAACTATAAAAAGCACTTTCGCCTCTAAAGTTTGGAAGCGCCCTATAAGCCTTAATAAAAGCTTCTTGCACTATGTCTGGTACATCGCTTTGATTACTAGCATAACGTGAAACCAGGTTTCCTACTTTTTGTTGGTACTTTGTAACCAGTGCATTAAAGGCTTTTTTGTCTCCCTTCTGCACACGTTCAACCAATAACTGGTCAACATCTTGTTCGCTCATTTGAGCAGTTCTCCTGATAATACTCACCAGCCAAAAACTCAGTTAAATGGCCTAAAACTTAATATGCGATACTTATTTTATGTTTGACTCAGAACAACTGTACAGGTAAGACTGCCAAATTTAAAAAAAGTTCTTTTTTATTTTGTTTTTTTTTAATTTTCTGCTTAATGCTATTATATAGCGATAAGAAACGTTAAAATATTGCCTCAAATGCGGTGAAAATTAAAATTTTATTTCAATATTAACCCTAGAATACCTTACTTTAGGCATTCAAGCTAACTCGAAAAAACATTTATGAACCAACAAAACAATTGTGATGTACTTATTATCGGTAGTGGCGCTGCTGGTTTAACACTCGCATTACATTTAGCCAAAGATGCTGACGTTGTCATTTTAAGTAAAGGCCCTCTGAATGAGGGGTCCACTTTTTACGCTCAAGGTGGCATTGCTGCAGTGTTTGACGAAAATGACAGTGTCGACTCACACGTGCAAGACACTTTAATTGCTGGTGCTGGAATTTGTGATGAAGAAGTTGTTCATTATACCGCTTCTAATGCAAAGGCTTGTTTGGAATGGTTAATAGAACAAGGGGTAGATTTTGACAAGGAAGATATCAATGGCCAGAAAAAATACCATTTAACCCGTGAAGGCGGTCATAGCCACCGACGTATTTTGCACGCTTGCGACGCAACGGGTAAAGCCGTTCAAACCACTTTATCAGAAAGGGTAAAACAACATTCTCGTATTCGCATATTCGAGCGCTACAATGCTATTGATTTAATAACTGAACCGGAACAATCGCAAGGCGGCGTAAATAACAACGCACAAGCCAAAAAACAATGTGTCGGTGCTTACATATGGAATAGAAACACTGAAAAGGTTGAAAGTATATACGCTCATAAAACAATATTAGCTACGGGTGGAGCAAGTAAGGTATATCAATATACGTCAAATCCCGATGTCGCTAGTGGTGACGGTATTGCGATGGCCTGGAGAGCAGGTTGTCGTGTTGCCAACATGGAATTTAATCAATTCCATCCAACCTGTTTATTCCACCCATCAGCGGGTACCTTTTTACTTACTGAGGCTTTACGGGGTGAAGGTGCGAAATTAAGACGCCCAGATGGCAGTCGTTTTATGCCTTCATTTGATGAAAGAGCAGAACTGGCACCTAGAGACGTAGTCGCACGAGCGATAGATTTTGAGATGAAACGCCTTGGTGCAGATTGTATGTACCTTGATATAAGCCATAAATCCACAGAATTTATTAAGCAGCACTTCCCTACTATTTACGAAAAAACAAAGTCCTTGGGCATCGATATCACTAAACAACCTATCCCGGTAGTACCTGCTGCACATTATACTTGCGGTGGTGTAATGATTGATAAACATGGTAGAACTGATATCGAGCAACTTTATGCCATCGGCGAAATGGCCTATACAGGTTTGCACGGAGCTAATCGGTTAGCGAGTAACTCTTTGTTGGAGTGTTTAGTTTCAGCAAGAGCAGCGGCTTTAGAAATCAGTGACAGCTTAGATGCGAATGCATTATATAAAACCTTACCTCAATGGGATGACAGTCGCGTTACAAACTCAGATGAAGAAGTAGTGATTCAACACAATTGGCATGAACTACGATTATTCATGTGGGATTTTGTTGGTATTGTAAGAACGACCAAACGGCTTGAACGCGCTTTAAATCGTGTCGAATTATTACAGAAAGAAATACAAGATTATTATCGACACTTCAAAGTGAGTAATAATTTATTAGAGCTAAGAAACTTGGTACAAGTTGCCGAGTTAATTATTCGCTGTGCCCTGGAAAGAAAAGAAAGTAGAGGCTTACATTACACACTTGATTACCCCAAGACAAAGCCGAAAGGAAAACCTACTATCCTCTCACCCAATGATAAATATTAGGAGCTGATATCCTATAAACTCGATTTTTATTAGGATTAAACCAACTCTTGCAATACACTAAATGCTTATGGTTTTATTATCATTGATTGTAGATAAAACCATTAGCGCATATCAACCATTCTGCAGAGTCTAGCAAAGTCTTTATTGCTTAAACTCTGCCGATAAATAAACATTTTTTTTGAGATACACTGGCTACCCACTTCACTTAAAAATAACCAACAGCCAAAAAAACTGACTCTGCTATTTGGGTGGATGAGCCATTTATCGCCAAAAAAGTCACATTCTCCCTTATCAGACAGTTCAATCTCATACGGTTCTTGGACGTTATGTTTGACTATATAATTGCAAACCTTGTACTGAGTAGAGAACTTACTGTAAAAGATAAAGCCTGAGAGGAAAACAGTAACACCTACAAAAAATGATACCGCCAAATAAGCATAAGTAAAATGTACCGTTAATATACAGGCAACTAGAATAAGCAGATAAATAACACAGTAAAAAGGAAAATAAGAAGGCTTTACCTCAACCCTATACCTTAACTCGGTCGAGTATAAATTGAACCATGCCATTGAGTTCTTTGTCTTCACAAACTTTATGTCCCATAAACCAAGCAAATAAGTCAGGGTCTTGCTCTGTAAGTAAACGTTCAAAAATTCTTTGATCTTGCTCACTTAAAGCATCATAAGCTTCATCAACAAAAGGAATAAATAAAACATCAAGCTCTAACATACCTCGCCTGCAAGCCCATTTTAATCTAGCTTTATTCACCGGCGACTTAGCATCTTGTTGTAAAGTTGTATTCGATTCTTTCGATGGGATATTTCCTGACATGTTTAATAACCTATAAGCTAAAGTTAGCGCTATTCTAGCAATAACACCAATTAATTTCTCACTAATTTACTTAATAGTTTAAATAGATAATCAACTCATCGTTTTCAATCTGTAAATATCTGTAGCTAAGCTTGAATTTTAAATTTTTGCCCTTATTAACCTGTTTATCAAACCTAATTAAAGAACTCCTTATGCCAATTTCAATTAGCCAAGAAAAACCATCACTCAATCAGTTACCTAAAACATTTTTAATTGCTCTTACGCAATTTAGTGCAATTAAACTTGAAGGTGAAGAGCAGAGTAAATATCTTCAAGGGCAAGTAACCTGTGATGTTAATGCCATTGATGAGCATGGCTTACTGATTGGCGCACATTGTGATGCCAAAGGAAAGGTATTTAATGTTTTTAGACTGATTAATCGGTTCTCGCATCACTTATTGGTTCAAAATAAAGCCTGCTTAAGTGCTTCGTTAGCTGAATTAAATAAATTTGGTGTATTTGCAAAAGTAGATATTACACAAGCGAGTGATCTTTGTTTTTACGCTTTAGTTGGTGAAGAAGCCAAGCAATTGATACAAAGCAAATTCAACATAGCGCCAGATAGCCTTAACCCTTTGGTACAGTCAGGTAATACTACCATCGTATATATTGCCTCAGGCGAAGATTGCTCTATTTCAAGTCGTTATATTTTAATTGATAGCACAAATGAAACTGAATTTTCTTCAATATTAGCAAGTTTAAATGTACCTTGCTTTAACCAAAAAATATGGGACTTATTAGAAATTACCCAAGGCTTCCCCCAGTTATCTGCAGACAATAGTGGCCAGTATGTGCCTCAAATGTTAAATTTACAGGCGATTAAAGGAATCAGCTTTACCAAAGGGTGTTACTTAGGACAAGAAACAGTTGCAAGAATGCAGTATTTAGGTAAAAACAAACGTGCTCTATTTTCTCTTCAAGGAAACACTTCAACACCTGTCACTAACGAAGATGCGATAGAAAAGCAATTAGGTGAAAATTGGCGTAAAGCGGGTGATATCTTATCAAGCTACCAAAGTGATAACGGTGAAACCTATATACAAGCGGTATTATCTAGCGACTTATATGAAAATGAAAACATAGAAAATCCCTTGCGCTTAAAGCATGCACCTGAAAGTCAGTTCGTTATTTCACCGTTGCCTTATAGCTTAGCTGAATAAAACGAATATAATTAAAGAACCTCTTGATCAAGACAAAAGTCGCTTGTCTACAAATAAACCATAAAAAGGCTAAGACGTTTATCATCTTACCCTTTTTTATGCTGAGTAATTAAGCGAATTAAACTGTTTCGTTACCGTAATCGCTTTCTTCTGTTTGTACATGGCCATGCTCAAGCTCTTCTGCTGTCGCTTCTCGTACTTCAAGAATTTGTACGTCAAAAGATAAGTCAATACCTGCTAAAGGATGGTTACCATCAACAGTTACTTCATCTTCGCTGACATCAATAACAATAACAGTTTGCTCACCATCATCTGTACTGGCACGTAACTGTGTACCTAAACTTAGCTCTTCAACACCTTGTAATAACTCTTTAGGCACCGTTTGAACATATTCATCATGGCGCTCACCGTAAGCTTTTGCGCAAGCTACACTTACTTCAAACTCATCACCTGCTTCATGATCAAGCAATGCGCTTTCTAACCCTTCGATTAAATAACCAGAGCCGTATAAAATAGCCATAGGTTTATCGTCGTATGAACTGTCAATTAAGTTGCCTTCGCTATCTGATACGCTGTAATGCATTACCACTACACTGTCTTTAGTAATTTTCATTATTTACCCTATTTTTCATTCTACGGTGTTAACTTGTTAACTCGTTCGTATCACTATAGTGACTAGTCTTTAAAGTTATTAAACTGGAAAGATTGCTCTAAGTCGGCTTGACGAATTAAACTCATTACCGCTTGAAGTTCATCACGTTTTTTACCCGTCACACGAACATGTTCGCCTTGAATAGCGGCTTGAACTTTAAACTTCTCTGCTTTAATTAGCTTAACGACTTTTTTGGCAACATCTTGTTCAATACCTTCTTTAAAGGTTACTTCTAAACTCCAATGTTTGCCACTGCCAGAGCCTTGCCCTACATTCATTGCTTTAGCATCGACATTACGCTTTGTTAGTTGATTTCGTAAAATGTCGCACAATTGTTTTAGTTTAAAGTCATCGCCTTCCACTTTCACAACAACTTTAGGCTTATTCCACTCAAAGCTAGCTTCTACGCCACGAAAGTCAAAACGTGTACTTAGCTCTCGGTTAGCGTTATCCACTGCATTACGCACTTCTTCTAAATTAATTTCTGATACGATATCCATTGATGGCATGATGTATTTCTCTTCTTTACTAGATTTAATTAATGTAACTAAGCTGATTTTAGTTTAACTTAGCTTAAATTTACTTTAATGATACTACTTACTTATTGAGTATCAATTACTACAAACAACAAGCACATTAAAGCATGATACTCTTTTGTGGTTTATTTCCCGCCACCCATACAGTTGGGTGATTCAGGGGCTTTTTGAACATGCAGTTTATCCCATTCTTCTTGTGTGTAAGTATGCATAGCTAAAGCGTGAATCTCTGCTGCAAGCTCAGTAGCTAAAACACTATTAACCAGGCGGTGACGTTTTATTAAACGCTCACCTTCAAAATGCTCACTTACAATAGTTACCTTAAAGTGTGATTCACTTCCTTCAGGTACATTGTGTTTAAAGCTTTCATTAACTACCTCTAAATGGCTTGGAGTAAGAGCTTCTTTTAGCTTACTTTCTATTACCGACGCTACTTTCATTTTATTTCCTAGTTAGTACTTTAATCATTTAACTTTAACCGTGCTCAACTTACTTTAATACAATCGCTTTACCACGCCCTGACGCTTCAGAAGCAGCATCAATTTTCCCATTTTTATTAACAATAATATGCATATCGCCAAAACGGCGGTTATCAAGCACATAGCCCATATCTGTTAATTCTGTTTTGACGATTTCACGGATACCGTCATGGTGACGTATTACATTTTTTGGCCAAAGTTGATGGTGGAACCTTGAAGCATTAACCGCTTGTGTGGCCGTCATATTAAATTCAATAACATTTAAAATTGATTGATAAACAGAGCTAATAATCGTTGTTCCGCCAGGTGAACCCGTTACCATGAAAACTTCTCCACCTTTAAGCACTATGGTTGGCGTCATGGAAGAAAGCATACGTTTTTGTGGCTGGATTTCATTGGCTTTCCCACCCAAAGCGCCAAATACATTAGCGACCCCTGGCTTGGCACTAAAATCATCCATTTCATTATTTAAAATAAAACCAGCGCCTTTGACTACCATACCGCTACCGAAACTTAAATTTAGCGTGGTTGTATTGGCAACCGCATTACCCCATTGATCAACAATAGAGAAATGTGTGGTTTGCTCGCTTTCTGCAATACCGGGCTTAACTTTTTCTGTAATAGAAATTTTGTCCATTGCAATAGAACTAGCACGCTTCTTTATATAAGCTTTCGATAAAAGCGTTTCTTGCGGCACATCAACAAAATCAGGATCACCAAGATAAGTTGCTCTATCAGCAAAAACACGCTTACCTATTTCTGCTAATAAATGCATATAAGTTGAAGCATTGTGAATTTGTGCTTTGCTTTCAGCCTTAAGTTCATACATTTGTAGCCATTGTAAAATGGCAATTCCACCAGAACTAGGCGGAGGTGCGGTAACTACCTGATAACCTTTCCAGTCAGCACTTATTGGCTTTCTTGATTTAGCTTCATATAAAGAGAGATCTTTATGACTAATTAGACCGCCCTGATCTTTTATAAAGGCAACCATTAAGTCAGCCGTTTTTCCTTGGTAGAAACCTGCTATACCATCTTTTTGAATACGGCTAAGCGTTTGAGCAAGCTCCTCTTGTTTAAACAATTCACCAGCTTTAGCATTAGCAAAATAATCAGCAAAGTTTATCTGAATATTTCTTTTGCTCATTCTGTTGATGTACCAATTTACTGAAGAGCCTAATTTAGCTGGCACAATAAAACCATTTTTAGCAAGGTTTACCGCCGGAGCAACTAGATCCTCCCAAGCCATAGTGCCGTATTTTTGATGGGCCAACCACATCCCTGAAACAGTGCCGGGTACGCCTGATGAAAAAACACCAAAAACAGACTTATAAGGTATCACATTTCCTTCTTCATTTAGATACATATCCCTACTAGCGGCTAGGGGGGCTTTTTCTCGATAGTCGATAAAGTCATTTTTACCATCTTTATGAACCAACATAAAACCGCCACCACCAATATTACCTGCTTCTGGTAAAGTTACCGCTAAAACAAATTGCGCGGCTATTGCTGCATCCACAGCATTACCACCTTGAGATAGAATATCAGAGGCGACATCGGCACTGAATTTATCAGGCATAGCAACGCCAGCTTGATGATTTACCACTTCGGGTTTAATGACAAAAGCATTCGCTTTAAAGCTCGTCGTTGAGATGAAGAAAAGCGATACCGCTAAAAGGGTAAAAAGGGAGGTTTTGTTAATCATCTATTTTCCTATATGCATCAATCTGGCTTTAGCGTTGTTATTATGTGTATTCGTATTTTAATTATATTTATTAACAATTACTTATTATTCTTTGTTCATGCTTTTACAGCAATTGAAACTTTTTCTACCGCGCGCTTTTTTTCTATTGTGTAGACATCATATGGTGATGATACAACAATTTTACTGTTAAAGCGCTTTTAGCATCTGCGTAATTACAATACTGAGTTGTTTAAATGGTTGCTGAGGTATAAAATAACAAGTATTAACATAACATTTTTAGTTACTGGTTTCACTTCATGATAAGCCCCTTTAATTACCAAGACACACCTCTTAATTTAGACCGTTTTCCTCTTATGCAAGTTAACCGTAGTTTACAAGCTTGGGATGCGGCTGATGAGTATTTACTTAATTATTGTGCGGAGCAAAAGCTTGTCACTGAAACAACCAATATATTAATTTTTAATGATGCTTTTGGTGCCCTTACCACTTCTTTTTGTGTTAAAAACACTAGCCAAGAAGCATTTTTGCCAACTGTTTATTGTGTTAACGACTCTTTTGTTAGCCGCCAAGGTATTGCGCATAATATCGAACAAAACCATTTAAGTAATGCAAATATCACACAGCTAGATAGCTTAGATAACTTACCAAAGAATGCCGATGTTATTTTGTATAAAATTCCTAAGAGTAATGCCTTACTTATAGAGCAGCTTATAAGAATAAAAAGCCAATGCAAAAAAGACGTTATTTTTATTGCCGCCGACCGAGCGAAAGATATCCATTCATCAACCTTAAAGTTATTTGAAAAACACTTAGGCACTACCAAAACATCTTTAGCGGTAAAAAAAGCAAGATTAGTTTTTTGTGAAGTATCCCCTTGTGCAGAGTCTCTTGAAGAGAACCAGGGTTTTTATCAATTAGGCTTATCACCTTTTCCAACGCGTTGGTCACTTGAAGATAAAGCGACGGATTCCAGTTTTACCATTAGCAATCATGCGAACGTCTATTCACGAGAAAAACTTGATATTGGTGCAAGATATTTTATTGAAAACCTACCAAGTATTAAGCCTGGCACCAAGGTAATTGATTTAGGCTGTGGTAATGGCGTTATTGGTTTAACTCTTTTAGCAAGTCAGCCAGAAGCAGAAGTTGCCTTTTATGATGAGTCGAGTATGGCCATTGCTTCTGCTAAGTTAAATATTGAAAATAATTTACCTCAGGTTAGTTCACAATGTGAATTTAACCTCGATGATTGCTTAACTAGCGTACCGAGCAATAGTGTCGACTTAATTGTTTGTAATCCTCCTTTTCATCAACATAACGCTACGACAGATCATATTGCGTGGCAAATGTTTAAAGATAGTCATAGGGTCTTGAAAAAAGGTGGTGAACTTCGCATTATAGGTAATAGGCAACTTGCTTATCATATAAAGTTGCAACGACTCTTTGGTAACGAAACCCGTATTGCGAGTAACGAAAAATTTGTCACGCAATCGGCGATCAAACGTTAAACTAATACCATCCCAATACCACTTTATAAACATTTGTGAAAAACACAATAAAAAGGCTAAGTGATGCAACTGTTCAAAAATAAAACACTAAACAACAAACAACTAAGCCCCTTTAAAGGCATAATAATTATAGCGCTAGCCGCTTTTTTAACCGCTTGTACTAGTTCTGCGCCAACACATTTAACCGTTTCACCTACGTTAAATTTACCTCAAGGAACGGCTAAGCTTTATAACAATGAAGCCCAACTTGAAGTAATTGACCTGCGTATTGCTAAGTTTATTGTCAGTATTTCTAAAGAAGACGAAGCGGCCACTATTCTTTCTCCTTATAAGAACTTAGAGGTAACCACACAAAATAAACTTCAACAAGCATGGCAAAGCCAAGGTTTAAAAATCAACCCAAGCGCCAAAAATACAATTACTGTTACCATTACAGATGCAACAGTTGCCGTAAAGCAAAGCACGATGAGTTATATTGCTGATAGCCAAATTTTGATGACAGTAAAAATAGCGAAAGGTAATAAAGTGCTTACCAGTAAATTTAAAAATACTGGCAGTAGCGATGGCGCCTTATCAGTAGATATTGCCGTGTTAGAGCGAGACTTTAACTATAACTACGCCTCTGTTTTAGAACAAATAATTAGAAGTAAAGATATTCAGGCTTTTTTAGCGCCTTAATAGTCATTAATACTTAAGTATTACGTAAAGCATAGCGTTTAAAGGTTAACCTTTAAACGCGCCAAATTTTTCGATAATCTTTCCAAACCCCGTCACTTTTAGGAATATTCAATGAATAAGTACGCGTTAAATCTTGCCACTGTTTCTCTTATTTTTTTTAGCATTTCGCTATTTTCAATTAGCCCCGTGGCTGCGCACGATGATAAAAAACAAGCAGCTAAAAACTTAGCTATTGATCCAACAAATATCTACCCTAAAGTAAAATTAGAAACATCAATGGGCGTTATTATCGTTGAACTCGATAGAGTAAAAGCGCCAATGACTGTGGATAATTTTTTAACTTATGTGGTAACAGGTGAATACAACAACACGCTTTTTCATCGTATTGTTGAGGACTTTGTCGTGCAAGGTGGTGGTTATGATAAAGACTTTATTGCCAGAACTGTCAATGAAGACATATTTAACGAGTCAGGCAATGGCTTAAAAAATGACATAGATACCATTGCCATGGCAAAAGAGCATAACCCACATTCTGCCAACAGACAGTTCTTCTTTAATGTTGCAGATAACAATAACCTTAATCCGGGTAGAAATTGGGGCTATGCTGTTTTTGGTGCCATTGTTGAAGGCAGTGAAGTGTTAGAGGCAATGGCTAAAGTCAAAACCGATTACAATGAAGAATTAAACTGGGAAGATGTACCAGTTGAACCGGTTATGTTAATTAAAGCAACTTTGCTTCCTGAAGAGTTCTAATCTCTTTTTCTGTTATTGTTGTAAGTTAAAAGACAAAAAACGATAGCACTTTTTATATAAAAAGTAGCTATCGCTTATCTAATCAGAATTCTTTTGAAAAGATAACTTCACCAAGCTTATTTCTTTAAATAAGTAACCCTTGTTGATCTCTAATTAATAGCCCCTATGCCACCTTAAAAAGCTTTTCTGGGTTAACCTGAAGTCTAGTAATCAAGATTGCCAATACTGCTAGCAAAATTAAATAAACGCTGCTGTTTGCAAATAACAAAACAACCTCATTTTTATACATATATAACAAAAATATTGGTCCTATGATAAATGCAGCCCCCATTAGCCATATAGCAAGTGTTTCAAACGACTTTTTAGCATGCCAAGTAATAAACATAATCAATAAATTCGTAGTAAATACGACACAAGCCAAAATAACAATATTTAAGTACATATTCATATTTATATGACCAAAAGCAAAAGCAAGCACTGCGATCATTGCTAATATAAACACATATAGTTTAATTTGGTTTAACACAATAAATGTAATAAAAGCACGAGAGAAGCTGTCTTTTTCATTAAAACAAGGCATTATAGCTAAGCGGGTAAGTAAGGATCTTTTAAGGTTAATACCATTAAAAGCTGATAAGGTTCCACCAAATAGCATCGCTACTGGAGTAACAATCGAAATAACATAAAATACCCCCATATTAATAAAGTCTAGCGCCATCATAAGTTCAGCAATGAGTATTAGCAGTATGTTCATGCAAAACCAAACAATGTAAGTAAAACGCCCTACGGTATCTAAATCCTGACAGGCAATTTCTATTAACTTTGCATTAGGCAGTACTTTTTGCTTAAGACTTTCTCTATAATGACTGAAATTTTGATTAATGAACCACTGCCATAATTTATGACGTGAGGTATATGGCATACTTTCTTGCGTCAGCACTAATTTTTGCGGACTCAAACTTGACAATGACTTCATACGTTCAATATGTGTTTTGTTGCCCTTATAATGCTCTAATTTTTTAAGTAAAGCATAAGCAAACCAAGCAATAAATGGTAAAAGACACGACAATATCAACTTAAAATTTATCAGTTCAAGGTGCTCTTTAAATGTATCTATTGAAATGGGCATCACAAAAAACACCGCTAACAACCCATAATATTTTGGATGATAGCTTAGCGCCATAGCACAAACAGCTATTAAAATAAGCACTGATAGCAGGCTCAACCATTGTGTTAAATCAGGTAATAAAACAAGTGTCGGTATAAAACTAACGCAAAGAATAATTAATAGAGACTTTTTTACCTGCTCAAAATAGCTAGGTAAAACCTTTGCCATATTGCTACCAACAAGACTTTGTAATCTACTTGATAGTTGTAAATACAATACGCCATTGGTGCTGGCCAACAAGATAACCAACGCTTTTAAGTTTTCTGAATCGACAATAAAAGATAAAATAATTGCTGCAAACCATAACAAAAGGATGAAAGATCTTGCTATCCAACCTCGGGTTAAAATACTTATAAGTATATTTTTTTCTGAAAAGGTACTCATAGCGTTAACTCCAAGAAAATATCTTCAAGCCCCATTGGGATTATTTCTATTTTTAATCCTGCCGTGTGCATTGCTTCAAGCCAAGTTTCATCTAATTTAGATACAACGCACTGCAGAGTGTTATGCATATTTTTGCTACGTAATACATTAGGAACTGCTAGCTCATAGTCACCTTCATGCTGAATTGAGAGCTGTACAACATTTTCTTTGGTCGTATCTAAGTCATCGAAATAACAAATTTTGCCTTCATTTAAAATAGCCACTTTATTTGCTACTCGTTCTAAGTCAGAAACAATGTGTGTTGAGAAAACGATAGTAATTTGTTCTTCACTCGCTAACGTGACGATCTCTTTTAAGAACTCTCTACGTGCTGCAGGGTCAAGTGCAGCTGCAGGTTCATCAAATAATATTAATGAAGGCATAGGCGCTAAAGCTAGAATAATGAGTACACGTTGCATTTGCCCAGGCGAAAGCTCACTAACCGTTTTATTTTCATCTATTTCCCAGCGTTCAATCAACGAAGCTACTTTTTCGTCAGACCATTGCTTGTAAAAATGCTTTCTAAAACAGATTAAATCTTTAACCGATAACCAAGAAATCTCATCGTTTTCTTGCGGCACATAGCCAATTTTTGCTTTTGTTGATGAAGAAAGCGCTGTAAAGTTTTCGTCAAATAAAGTCACTGAGCCACTTTCAACTTCACTAATATTTAAGATACTTTTAAGTAAGGTTGATTTGCCTACACCATTTCTGCCGAGTAACCCAACGATATCTCCCTGTTTCACTTCCCAGTTCAACGCATTTAAAACGGTTTGACTTTTATACGACTTTGTTAAGTTATTTACTTTAATTATTGGTTCCATACACTTCTCCTTTGTTATATATATGATTAATTATCTTTGTCATTAAGTGTTTGCTCTTGTGAACCGTCGCTAACCAACTTAATTACGGTTTGCTCATCAATGCCCATTTCTTTGGCCTGCGCTAATAACTCATCAATCATTTTTTTTAACATCGTTAATTTTTCCTTTGTTGAAACATCTTCACTACGATCTGCTACCACCATACCCTTACCTCTTAATCGAACAAGGTAGCCACGTTCTTCAAGTAACCCATACGCTTTAGAAACAGTCATCGGATTAACTTCAAGATCACTGGCGACTTGTCTAACTGAAGGTAAGTGTTCACCTGATTTTAAGTAACTATTAAGCACCATCCGCTCTATCTGGCTAAATAGTTGTTTATATATTGGCACCCCAGAACTTGGGGTTATTTTAAATTCATGCAAAATATCAATCCTTTCGACTTGGTGTATCACTACACTAATACACATATACACAGTATGCAACTTTTATTTCACATCAAAGTAAATGAATAGCGAAAAACGTTATAAACGCCTAAAGTGATTAAGGATTCGAATAGCACTTTTGCCAAATTAAAGTAGAATAGCAGCATTAAATTATATTTTTTATTACCGAGCTAAACATGACACAAGACAGACAATACTCTGATAGCAATCAAGAAATTGAATTAATTCTTGGTAACTCAAATACAAACTTTTCAGGGATTACTTCAACCATGTTGCAAGTATTACCTGAGCAACAAAAGCTTATTAATTTGCGTGTTATGGGTAAACATCATCTACCTGATCCTTCGCTATATATAAGTTTTTTATCGGTTGCTCAAATGTGTAGAAAGCCCTTGAAAAATGGTAAATTTCGAGATTTTCATGCTAGGCGTGTTG
>CAWVWK010000009.1:0-34352 GCA_963933725.1 uncultured Colwellia sp. | reverse complement strand
TAGCGAGTTCTTTGCCTAAACTTTGGTAAGCGTCTGCTAGCTGTTTTGTCATTTCAGGTTTATCTAGGTAAGCCCATGTCATAAATAACCCAGCCTGGCTACCTGAGCTTTTTATATCTTTAACAAGTTTTGTTGCAGAAGCCCGAAATTTAGATTTTTCCTCAGGTCGTAATGGCCCATTGCTGACTTCCTGTAATATCACTAAATCCCAGTTAGTTTCCCCTTTTTCTAGGAAGTTAGCTAATAAGTTACCATGTTCACTTAGCTTTCCACCAGAAATGGACATCAAACGATACTTGTTTTGTTTAGCATTCCATAATCCCTTGCCTCTAACTAAATTAGATACTTGGTTATGAATACCGTTGTTATAAAAACTAAAGCTATTACCAACAAATAATACCTTTTGATGTTTTTGGTCTGCAACATCAAGTAAATCATGAGGTACTTTAGCAAGTGCACCTTTTGAAAAAGCCAATACCGCAAATAAACATAACGAGGTAAGGCTTATTCGATTAAGTCCCATATTAGCTTCCTCCCAACATGACCGGAGCCCACCAAACAGCAACCAGCGAAAGGAGAATTAAACCAACAATATTTAAGAAAAGACCTGCACGAACCATTTGTGGAATGGTTAACTTACCAGAGGCAAAAACGATCGCATTAGGTGGTGTGGCAACAGGTAACATAAATGCACAGCTTGCTGCTAAGGTAACCGGTACACATAACAATAATGGGTTAATATCCCCTTGCACCGCCATAGCGCCCATTACAGGAAGAAAAGCGGCTGTGGTGGCTAAATTACTCGTTAATTCAGTTAAGAATATAACTAACGCTGTTGCTGCAATAATGAGGGCAAAAATACCAAAACTGCTTAATGGAGATAAGCTTTCACCAAGCCAACTTGCAAGACCTGTTGAAGAGAATGCAGCTGCTAAACTTAAACCACCACCAAATAGTATTAAAACTCCCCAAGGCAACCTACCGGTATCATGCCATGTCATGAGTTGTGACTGCGGTTGAGCTTTGTCACCACTTGGCATAATAAATAACAGTAATGCAGCAGCCATAACAATACCAGGATCAGTTAAAAAGTCGATACCTATCATAGATGATAGCGGTCTTCTTAATATCCAAAGTAAGACAACCATTAAAAATATAATCGCGACTCTTTTTTCAGGACGGGTTATCGGTCCTAAATCTTGGCGTAATTTAGTTAGATGATCTGTTACCGCAGCATTTTCAGGGATATTTATTTTGTAAAGAACACGAGTAAGTCCAAACCAAGCAATTGGCAGCATGATAAGCATTATAGGTACACCTACCGCCATCCAACTTGCAAAGGTTATTTCGATACCGTAATTATCACTAATAAATGCAGCAAGTAAGGCGTTTGGTGGCGTTCCTACAAGTGTAGATAAACCGCCAATTGTTGCTGCATACGCTAAACCTAATAACATAGCAATTTGAAAAGAAGCTTTTTCTCTGTCACTTAAGTTCTTTGCATTATCCGTAATCACAGTCACTACTGATAGAGCAATTGGCATTAACATCATCGTTGTAGAAGTATTTGTCATCCACATAGAAAGTAACGCGGCAACCATCATAAAGCCGAAAATTAACTTTTTACCATCGGAGCCGGTGTGCGTCAGGATAAATAAGGCAATACGTTTATGTAAATTCCAACGTTCAACGGCAAGTGCGAGTAAAAAAGCGCCGAGGAAAAGATAAATAATCGGGTTAGCATAAGGAGCTGAAGCTTCCTTTAGTGTCGCTATTCCTAACATTTGGAAAGTGACTATGGGTAGAAATGCGGTAACAGGAACTGGTACAGCTTCTGTTGCCCACCATACCGCCATCCAGAGAGCAACTGCGGCAGTTCGCCAAGCAAGTGGATCCATAGTTGTTTGAAATGTGCTTGCTATCATCATTAATGCAAAAAGAGCAGGCCCTACAACTAGACCTATGTTTTGATAACGAGCGCGTTCAGTTGCGTTGACTATATTGATTTGATTTGATGTCATAATTTAATTCACTGAAAACAAAAAAGATAAAAAGTGCTTTAGCATAACGCAACTAAAGCACTTTGTCTGATTAGAAAGAAGCTTTTAAATCTACGTAAAAACTTCTACCGTAATCTGAATGAGCATCAGACATAAAACCAAAATAATCATCAGCGAGTGGGGCACGTTCGTCAGTTAAATTCTTAACACCAAAACGAACTCTTGAATTAGCGCCAGCGAGCTCAAATTTATAATCCATACTAGCATTATAAGTGGTCATTGCTGGTATAACATATTTAGTGCCATCGTCTAAGGTTAAGCGATTTTGATAGAAACTACCGACTCTAAATGCATTCATTGAAACTCCCCAACTCCCTTTATACCAACGAACTTTAGCTGAATGTCGTTGATCTTGATTACCGTCCATGCCAATTAAATCAGCAAAGCCAGCAACGGGGTAACTCTCAGGAATTATGCCTGAAGCTTTAGCCTCAGCAAGAATTTGTGCTTCTCCTCCAGCTGCTTGTTCGTATTTGTCTAAGAAAGCACCGTTGTATTTGAAGTCAAAGGTACCTATTTTAGTATCAATATTGTAATAAACACCAATATCATGACCTTCTACAGTTCGTGTATCTAAATTAGCATATTGATCATTGACACTTTGAACAGCACCGGCAGAACAAATACCTGCGGCTGCATAATACTGCTCCTCGCCTGAATCAACATCTTCACGATTAACAGCGTTATTGAATGAACCGTTTGAACAATCATTTAAGCCATTTTCTATACGGTATACTAAATCAAGTAAAGTGTGATTTTCTTCACCAAACAAACCGATAGTATCTTCCTTCTCAATTGACCAATAATCAACAGTGATTGAAAAATTATTAATTGGAGACCATGTAATACCTACCGATGTATTGGTAGATTGTTCTGGTTTTAATTGGTCACTGCCTTGGGCAATTCGTTGGATCGAATTTCTACAGTCTAGGGTGTCCTGATCAGGATCTCCACCAAAGTCTGCTGCATACTGACATGTGTAATCAGTTCTGGTTGCTGTTCTGGCAACAATTTCTTCATTTACAGTCACTAAATTAGGTGCTCTAAAGGCTTCAGACCAAGAACCACGTACTAAAACCGTGTCGTGAGGACGCCAACCAAAAGCAACTTTACCCACGGTTGTGCTTTCACCTATATCGTCAAAATCTTCATAACGAAGTGCTGCTTGAACATCTAAGGTTTCAAATACTGGAATTTGTATCTCGGTAAATAGAGAGGTAACTTGACGTTTTCCTTCATTGTCAGGCGTTGGGCTAGAATTTACTACATCTGAAACGTAAGGATATTCGTCTCCTTCCCAGTCAGTAAATCGTATTGTGCCGTCTAATCGGTCATCTCTATCATCTTTAAATGACTCTTCTCGCCATTCTAAACCAACAAGTAATGCAACATCACCAGCAGGTAGGCTAAATAATTCGGGGTTAGAAAATTTCAGGTCAAAAGTCGTTAATTCTGTTTCACTTATTCTTTCTACATCAATGTATGCACGTTCGATGTTGGAGTTAACACCTCCAGAAAATGGATTATAAGCAGCTGAAGTTGAATCATTCAGTGCCGCCTGCATTAATGTGTTTGAAACACGATTATGAGTAATATCTTCTTTTTCAGCTTTCGAATAAGAAACAGCACTCTCCCAATCCCATTCACCAATCATGCCTCTAAAACCTTGTAAAAAACGATAAGTATCCCCGTCATTATCTACAACTCTTGGCAACTCGGCAAAGCGGTAGTTATCAATGGTCAAATCGAACCCTTCATCTGGGAAAACTCCAACTAATGATTCAGGCAATCGAGCAGATGAACCTATAGCACCAAAGGGGTTGTAAGGATTATCTTTTGATACTCTAAGTTTTGATGATGATAAAGATGCGGTTGGGTGTCTCGTCATATTAGTAGTTGACTTGTAATATGATAATTCGGTGAAACTTTCAATTTCGTTATCAAATTCATGATTGATAAACATAAAAAGGTTTGTTCTTTGTAGATCAGATCTAACATCACGATTTTGATTTAAATTATGACGATAGGTTCCTTGACCATCTTCTGCGCCACAAATATATTCATTAATAGTATATTGACAACGTTCATCACCTATAGGGTAAGTTTCAAACTCACCATTTGAATCGGTAAAGTCATTATTATCTAGATCGCCTTCATTGCCCGGAACAATATCAAATTGACCGTATAAAGAGTTTGCACTATTGTTGCGAAATCTTGTGTCACCAGCCCAAAGAGAATCTTCAGGTACACGGGAGCGAAAATCTGAGTCTGCCCAGCGCTCGTCATCTTGTGAGTTTACTCTATCTCTATCATAGTAACTAACAAAGGTACTAATGTTGGTTTTACCGTCATTAAAGTCTTTACCAGCTTCTATTGAAAAAGATTTGCTACCACGAGAGATATTATCAAATTCAGATGCTTTAGCTCGAAAATTAAAGCCCTCAAAATTGCTTTTTAGCACATGATTAACAACACCCGCTACGGCATCAGCGCCATAAATAGCAGATGCCCCATCACGTAAAACTTCAAGTCGCTGCAGACCAACAACAGGAATAGTATTCGAATTTACTGAATTAACCGGTACAAAGCTACCACCCACTTCTTCTGTTTGATAGCTAGCTGAATTAACTAAACGACGTCCATTTAAAAGCACTAAGCTATTGCCAGTACCTAAATTACGTAAATTATAAGCACCAACATCACCACGAGCAGCATTGACACCGCCACCAATACCACCAGCTTCATTCAAAAAGTTCTGGCCATTTTCAGGTAAATAACTCATCAACTCATCACCAGAGTCAACACCTAACGCTTCTATATCTGCAGCACTCACTACTGAAATAGCTAATGCTTCACTAATAGCAGCCCCACGAATTTGTGAGCCTACAACAGAAATTGTCTCGGTTTCATCTTTGGCTAAAGGAACTTCTTCTGCAAACGCATATGTTTGAGAACTTGCTAGTATCAAACTCGACACGATAGACGATCGAATCGCTGTGATAAGAGGCTTTTTCTTAAAATGTGTAAGTTTATTATTTTTCATTATTTTCCCCGTTTCTTGTAATTATATGTAACTTTCACAACAAAACGCTTGAGGAATGAAATCCCCCTAAAAAATATTTAAAATTTAATTTACTTAAAGAGAGTGCTTTGAGATGTGCTTTTATCGGATAGTAAAAAGAGGAATTAATAAACAATACCAATCACAAAACCTATACAAATAAGTATGACTGCAGAAATTTCATAGAGTGGTAATTTTGGTTCAGGTTGTGGGGTGGTATTTTGCATTAAGCTTATTGTATTGATATTACCATGTGAATTCTTATCTAGTATATCAATATGCTCTTTTGATAATTGTGATTTAGCCCAAAAAGCGGATAGCTCTTCAAAAGCCCATTGGTGAATATTATCCTCTTCAAGCCACTCATAAAATTCAACCTGTTGTTCTAAAGTGCTATTATCTGAATCAAGCAAAGTTACCCATGAAATAGCTTGTTCAACAATTTCATCAGGTATACCAACGCCAACCCATTCTTCTAGAGACAACTTTAGGTACCTGTTTTTTTAATTTGTACTTTTGTGGACTGTTGCTTATAAGTCAGCAATATTGAATCTCTACAATGCTTTACTGCTTTTGTAATATGATTTTCTACCGTCTTATTACTTATATTGAGCATACTCGCAATTTCAGAATGAGACTTGTTTTTAAATTTTCTCAAGACAAAGACTTGTCGACAAATAGGCGATAATTTATTAATGGCATTAAAAAGTAAAGCGCTTTCTTGCTCTTTAAATATTTTATCTTCATTTGTTATGTGCGCTAAACGGTCTACATCAATATCGTGTACAACTTTCACGGATGATTTGACAACTTTTTTATGGCGTAAACGGCTTAATGCGCTATTTCTTGCTATTTTAAATAAAAAAGCTTTAAAGTTTTCGTGTTTTAGACCAGATTTTTTGGCCTCATAGACTTTAAAGTAAGCTTCTTGCAAAACATCTTCTGCATCTTCTCTATCTAATAATTTAGATAGAGAAGCGAGCAAAATTGATTTGGTTTCTAACATCAACTCGTTGAGCCATTTTTCAATATTATTATTATTATTCATGCACTTCTCATTAGTCACAAACGTATTTTTAGCGAACTGATGTCACTTTAAAAACACGTTAGCCATTTAGTTTAACCTAGTTCCGCCAAAACTTTCAATATAAAAGCAAAATCACTCTACCTTAACGCACCAGACTTCAAATCCCCCTATAGCTTTTATATTTTATTTCCATGAATGTTCAAATTAATTTTAAATGACATAAAAAATAACTCTTATGAATTGCCTTGATTAGCAATTATCTCAAGGTCAACAGCACTATAAACTAAAGTTTCAACAGACCCTAAGAGTTATTTTTAAAATACCTTTCTTTTACATTGCTTTGAAATAATTTATTTACTACAAATTAAGTAACCTTTCCTTATGAATCTCAATACAGATGAATCTTCCAGAACCGATACTTGATGGCTCTTATTTGCAACCGAACAATAAGTTGCATTCGATGCAACCCCCTCTACTTGCAAATGATAAAAATAATTAAACCCTTTTTCTGGAGCATCTACCCCCATTAGGTTTCGACGACAATTCGTTGTAGTTGAATTATCATTTTCACCTGCAACGAACAACCTGTTCCTATTGCGCGTATTATTTTTAAAATCTTCACTATCTACACCTACGTTAGCAACATAAGGGTATGCGTCTAAATTCTCTAAGCCGTAACGATAGCGGTTATAATTATCTGAACAATCGAGTTTATCCGCTAAAGAAATTTCTTCAAGAATAGCCTTATTACTGTAGTTATATCTTTTCTCTGTAAAGTAAGTATATGTAGCAGGAGAAGCTACCACATAACGAAATGTAATTTTATCTCCAGATGTATTCAAAATACCGTCTATTTGATTAAAGAGACTATATCGCTGGACAGCCTGTCCGCCAGCACTGAAACCCACAATACTTAATGTTTGTAAATTAGGTAATTTATCTACAATTTTCTTAATGATGGCATCGACAATTTGAAAGTTACTTATTTGTACATTGGCAGGGGCAATACTTCTCCCTCCAATTCTCCAGTTGGTATGCTCTTCATCCATATCCCAGTAAACCATATTTGCAACTTCTTCACTGTGATAATTGTTATCATCAGAAGATTCAAGAAAAACCGGGGCTATAACTAATTTTTTATTATTAATATTTACCACTTTATTCAATGTGTCATAAATATCATCAGGATCACCTCCGTCACTATGAATGGCTATTATCGCCGCTGTAATTTCAGGGTACTCCGTGTTCAGAGGATAATTTCTTAAATAAGGTATTTTTACGATTTCTTGATTAGCCGCTGAACAATTGCTTGTATCGATACTAACAGAATCCGAGGCTGTTAATGTTATTCTATCATCAGCTTGGAAACTGCTTTCATTATGATTAACACCGTTTGTCCCAATGCAGAAAGACATTTTACTGCTTGATGATATCTCTGATGCACTCATTTTTGCTTGAGTTATGGCTGATATTAGTAATAAAGGGAGTAGTATATATTTCATTTTAACACCTGCTTAATTATTATAGTTTATTAGAGTATTTGGCTGTTTTGTAAACAGCCCATCATATAAAACGCGCAAGAGTCTTAATTCCCTCATATTTATTTTTTAATGATTGTTTTGATAAAAATTATTGTTTGTTCAATGATATATTTTTAATGCGTGTCAGTTGAAGAGCTTGAGACTATAAAAAATGCCAATCAGCGATTAACTGATTGGCATTAAAGTTTTTGAATTATTACTTCTTACTCTAGCCCTAAGAAGAGAGCTATTATAAAAAGCAGTAAGCAATATTAAAAACTAAAATCATCTTGGCCAAGGTCCATCATTGAGTTTGCACCGTTTTCAACACACGATGCATGACCGTTTGCTCTAGGGAGAATACGTTGGAAGTAAAAGCGTGCTGTTTTGATTTTCGCTTCATAGAACGCTTTTTCACCTTCTCCAGCAGCTAATTTGTCTTGAGCTACTTTTGCCATTTTCGCCCAGAAGTAAGCCAGTGTTAAATAACCAGAATACATTAAGTAATCTACCGAAGCTGCACCAATTTCATCTGGATTTTTCATTGCTTTCATACCAACTGTTTCAGTCATTTTTTGCCAGTCTGTACCAAAACTCATAATAGGTTTGATAAATTCTTTCATTGCATCATTTTCAGCGTTTTCTGCACAAAAACCACCCACTTCAGCGCCAAATGGTTTTAAAATCTCACCTTTAGAACCAAGTATTTTACGTGCTAATAAATCAAGCGCTTGAATACCTGTAGTACCTTCGTATAAACAGCTTATTTTAGTGTCTCGCATTAATTGCTCCATGCCCCACTCTTTAATGAAGCCATGGCCACCGAAGACTTGAATACCGTGGCTAGTACATTCTAGACCAAGTTCAGTTAAAAAGGCTTTGGCAATTGGCGTCAGTAAAGCGAGTTTAGATTCAGCGATAGCTTTTTCTTTCTCATCTGTACTGGCGTGGGTTAAATCGACTAATTGAGACAAATAGGCAATGAGTGCTCTACCACCTTCAGCAATAGACTTTTGTGTTAATAACATTCTGCGCACGTCGGGATGAACAATAATAGGATCTGCAGGGCCATCAGGGTTTTTAACACCCGATAAAGAGCGCATTTGCAATCTGTCTTGTGCATAAGCAAGTGCACCTTGGAATGAAGCTTCTGCTGCTGCAACACCTTCTGCTGCAACACCAAGACGGGCAGCATTCATAAAGGTAAACATACAACGTAACCCTTGATTCACTTCACCAATTAAATAACCTTTTGCGCCATCGAAATTCATTACGCAAGTGGCATTAGCATTGATCCCCATCTTATGTTCAATAGAGCCACAAGACACCTGATTACGATCTTCTAATTCACCGCTTTCACTTACATTAAATTTAGGGACGATGAAAAGTGAAATACCTTTATTTCCTTCTGGCGAACCTGGGATCCTAGCAATAACGATATGAACGATATTGTCTGATAAGTCGTGTTCACCAGCTGAGATAAATATTTTTGTACCTGTAATGGCGTAACTACCATCTTCATTTAATTCAGCTTTTGTACGCAACATACCTAAATCGGTACCACAATGAGGCTCAGTTAGGCACATAGTTCCTGTCCAGGTGCCTTCAACAAGTTTAGGCATAAACATTGTTTTTTGTAACTCACTACCGTGATGTTCTAGCGTTGACATACAACCATGACTTAAGCCTGGATACATAGCAAAACTGTGGTTTGCACTTGAAAACAACTCTGAAATTGCCCCATTTAATGAATGAGGAAGCCCTTGCCCGCCAAACTCTTCACTTTGTGCAAGTGTTGGCCAGCCGCCATCAACATATTGCTGATAAGCATCTTTAAAGCCGTCAGGTGTAGTAACCACTCCATCAGTCCAAGTACAGCCTTGTTGGTCGCCAATTTGGTTAATTGGTGCAACAATCTGTTCAGAGAACTTAGCGGCTTCAGCAACAATGGCATCAATCATATCAAGGCTAGCATCTTCATAACCAAGTTTTTGATAATGGTTTTCACAATCAAGAAGTTCTTGCATTACAAATTTAATATCACGTATCGGAGCTTTATATTCTGGCATTTTTGATTCCTACCTACTGTATTTAACAGCTTAATTAATGATGAAATGATAACTTTACTGATAGTTTAACTAACAGCTGCTTTTGCAAATTAAGGGGTTAGGTTTATTTATAATACCTATTACTTAACACTTAAAATGCACAAATAAAAATTAAAACACTTGTTTGATTCTTGTTTAGATTAACTCAAAGTAAACATCAACTCAAGTTTTTCAAACGGCTGTTTAAATATTATTATTGTATTTAAACGATTAATGTACATTTCATGGTGAAAGATTGGCTTTTCATTAAAATTCAAGCAAAAAAAAGCCTACTATAAGCGTAGACTAATTTAGGAAGAGCGTGATAGTAAAAAAATAGATATATCATCTATCGAATTAAGCTAAATCCGCCTTTTATCTCTTGTTATCTAAAACAGGCTTTACATACTTTCTAAACAGGCAAAAACAGTACTAAAAGCTTGCTCTTGATATTGCTTTAACCCTGTATCTCTGAAGTCGATATCAATTTGGCTTTTTAACAATTCTTTTTTTACAAAACTACCGGCAACAATTTCTACATTTAAATCTGCAATAAGTTGAATAGCTGCCTCTAATTTAAAGCCTACTGGACCACCAGCAAACTTACCTTTAAGTGCACGACCTCGGATGTAGATGTTAGTCACTTGATAATCTTCCATTAACTTTTCAAAAGTAAATTGAAATTTTTGTACTTCTTCAGCATCGCCAGCATTACTAATACTGATTTTTTGTACGCGAGTATGAGGCACGTCATACAAGTTATTTTCCTTTGACATAACACATATAATTGCGTCATTACCTTTTATTTCAACACCACATGCTCTCATGAAAATCTCACTTGTTAATTAATAAATAGAACGCTTTGATTCAATGGGGGTATTATAACTAATTTACCTATAATAAGAAATGCCAACACCCACTGAACTTTTACTTATACCAATTTAGGTTTATAGACCTATAAAATAAGGGTATGATAAATACCACTTAATATTAAGTAGTTAAAATAAAGAGTTAATATGAAAAAAGTTTGCATTATTACCGGCGGTAGTTCAGGTATTGGATTAAGCATTTCAAGCTTGTTCGAACGCAATAACTACCTTGTCTTTAATTTAGACTTAACTCCTTCTGCTGTAGGTGTTTTTCAGCAGTGTGACGTTACTGATGCAGAGCAAGTAAAGACAATTATTGATTCCATTTCATCTGAACATACCATAGACGTGTTAGTGTCTAATGCAGGAATTCATTTTTCTGCCTCGATTGAAGATACTACAGAAGATGATTTAGACCGCGTATTGTCTATTAATGTTAAAGGTGCTTTTTCAGCAGTGAAAGCAGTATTGCCAAATATGAAAAAAAACCAAAATGGTGCAATTATTTTAATGTCTTCTGATCAGGCACTTATTGCCAAACATAACTCTTTTGCCTATAACTTAAGTAAAACAGCGCTTGCTTCTATGGCAAAAACGACTGCGCTTGATTATGCTCAATACAATATACGCGCTAATGCTGTGTGCCCTGGCACCATTGAAACACCACTTTATCATAAAGCAATAGATAATTACTGTGAAAAGACTGGCGCAAATAAAGAAACTGTTCATCAAGAAGAAGCGATTTTACAACCTTTAAATCGACTTGGTCAGCCAGAAGAAGTCGCTGAGCTCGTTTTATTTTTAGCCTCAAATAAAGCTAAATTTATTACAGGTAGTTTGCAAGTAATAGACGGTGGCTATACAGCACAATAAACGCATGGCAAAGGTTGTAAAAGAGTGAAACAAACAGAAAAGGCACCGAACAAAGCAATAAGTATTATTGACCCACACCTGCATTTATTTGATTTATCAAAGGGAAAATACCAATGGCTAAAACCAGAAAAGCCACCTTTTTGGTCAGATAAAGCCCTTATTCATAAAAGCTTTTCAATAGACGATATAATTCTAAATGAAGGGATAGAGCTAAGAGGTTTTGTGCATATTGAAGCTGGCTTTAATAACCAAGAGCCATGGCAGGAGTTAACCTACTTAACCCAAACGAACTCCGTCAAAACTCAGCATCATCTACCGATGCGTACCATAGCAGGTATTGAATTAACCTTAGCTCCTGCGATATTTTTATCCGAGTTAAAAGCCTGTCTTACCTTTCCTTCTTTCGCCGGTATAAGGCATATTTTAGATGAAAATGCCTTAGCTATACTTTCTCATGCCAACACACTTGTTAATATTGAGACACTTCAGCAAAAGGAATTAATTTTTGAAGTTCAAATGCCTTTCCAAAATAAAACACATTTATCCCTTATAAAGCTAGCTGGTATTATAAAAAAACACCCTAAGTTATCATTTGTAATCAACCATGCTGGGATGCCACCTAAAGAAAATAACACCGATAAAAATACTCATACCAATGAAAATGCTAAAGATTTAGAGCAGTGGCAACAAAGCCTTGAAGTAATAAGTAACTTTAATAACGTTTCTATTAAGTTTTCAGGAGCGGAAATGATTGATAGGAATTATCAACAAGTATGGTTAAATCAAGCGTTAACAAAATGCTTAGAAATTTTTGGATCGCAAAGAGTCATGCTAGCCAGTAACTTCCCTTTATGTTTGTTTAGTAAAAGCTCTTATCAAACGTATTGGTTAAACTTATTAAGTTTACCTAGCTTTATTGCTCTTTCTTATAAACAAAAAAAAGCGCTGTGCTATGACAACGCTTTTAAGTTTTATGGCTTTAAGAGCTAAGGTTTTAAGGGTTAATACCTTAAAAGTTAATACCTTAAAAGTTAAAAACTAAACACTTTACTATTTAAATTATTTCAATGATTTGACCACAATATAAGGTGATCTTTTAACAATTTCATCATTCAGTTCAATACCAAGTCCAGGTACTTCTGTTACTTCAAAGAAACCATTTACGGGCTGTGGGTCTTGTATACAAAGTTCACGATTCCAATCTTTAATAGCATAAGTATGATGCTCATGAATTAAGAAGTTTGGAATAGCCGTTTCTAAATGTAAAGACGCCGCCGTTGCCACAGGACCGCCACATACATGTGCCTGAACGCGGATGTCGTATACATCAGCATAATCACACACTTTTTTCGCTTCTGTGAAGCCACCACACAAACCAACATCCGGCTGTAATACATCTATACTTTGATCTTCAAAATAAGGACGAACATCCCAGCGATGATATAAACGTTCGCCACCGGCAATAGGTACATTGACGTTATCTGAAACTTTCTTATGCACTGCACTATTTAAATAATTCACCGGCTCTTCGTACATCATACAACCGACTTCTTCAACGACACGACCCATTTGAATCGCTGATGCTGCCCCCATGAGTGAGTGAGACTCAAAAATAATATCAACATCCTCGCCAACTGCGTCTCGAATGGCACGAAGCCTGTCACCAAATAATTTCATTTGAGGTTTAGTAAAGAGCTTGGTTCTATCAAATGAAGAACTACCATCTTTGTTATAGACAATCGGGTCAACTTTAACTGCATCATAACCTTCACTCATCGCTTTTAATGCAGCTTGTGCGTATTCTTCTGGCTCAATTAGCTTATTAATCTCACTATCCCAGTCAAACTGCAATTGGCTAGCGTAAGTTCTCAGTTTACTGTTTACTTTACCCCCTAATAGCTGGTAAACCGGAACGCCAAGTGCTTTGGCCTTTATATCCCAAAGCGCCGTATCGATAGCACTCATTGCTGAATATAAAACAGGCCCACCACCTAACCCCCAGAAACTTTCTCGAAGCATTTTAGACCAAAGAAGCTCCGTATTGAACGGGTTAAAACCAATAAGAACTGCTTCGGTTATTTCTTTAATCATTGCAGCAGCAGCGCTGTGCCCCCAATCATAAGCAAGCCCAGCCTCACCTACACCACTAATACCTTCATCAGTATGAACTCGGACAAAAACAGGGTTCCAAGCTGTGCGCTTGGGGCATTCAATATCAAATATTTCTACATGGGTAATTTTCATTTTTATTTTCTTTTCTCAAAATGGTTTATGCAATAAAAAAGTTTAGTTACTAATTTATAGGGCAAAATCAGGGTAAGTTCGTTGTACTTTTCTCATCATAGCCGGCCAAGCTTTTTGTCCGCCAGTAATACCACTGTGAACTACTTTAGCTTGTGCTTTGATACCATCAACAATTTTTTGGTCAACGTAAATAGGTTTCATTTGTGTCGACATAACCTGAATTTGTACCTGACAAGCTCTAATTAAATCATACATATGCATAAAGGCATCACCAATGGTTTTACCCATGGTTAAGGCGCCGTGATTCCTTAAAAGCATAAAGTTTGTATCACCAAGATCTTGTTGAAGCCTAAGTTTTTCTTCATGATTAACAGCTAGGCCTTCATAATCATGATAACTTAATGAAGCAAGCGCAAACATAGCGTATTGACTAATTGGTAATAGCCCTTCTTCCAAGGATGCGATAGCAATGGTTTCATTAGTGTGAACATGCAATGCACATTGGTCTTCGTGTCTTGCCTCATGCACAGCGCTATGAATGGTAAAACCTGCAGGGTTTATTTCAAATGGACAGTCTTTATCCACTACATTGCCGTCAATATCAATTTTAACGAGGTTCGATGCAGTTATTTCATCAAAGCTTAACCCAAACGCATTAATTAGCAGGTGATCTGTATCAGGAATTCTTGCCGATATATGGGTATGTATTAAATCTTCCCAGCCATATAAAACAAATAATCGATAACAAGCAGCAAGTTCTAGACGAGTTTGCCACTCCTGTGGACTAACCTTGTCCTTAAGATTAAGCTGAGGAAGTTGGTACATTAACTAAATTCTCTTTAATAAAAGCTGTTTATAGACTTAAGCTCATAATAGCAACTTAGTTAAGCTATTGGTATGGGATAAAAGCTAAAATTCGTATTGCCAACCGTCATAAACAGTTAGAGTGTGGCTAGCTTCTACTTTAGAGCTAAAGCAAGCGAGGTTTAGCATGAACAGAACGGTTATTAAAGCTTACAAATTTCATTTTTATCCCTTACGTTTATTATTTTCATTAATATTGAAGCACCAAAACTTCTGCTCTAATATATTTTTTGAGGAATAAAGCGCCATATGACTTCAATGACGAGTAAAATTATCATTCATTGATAACATAACTCTTTTTAAGTCAATGACTAAGTTAAGGTTTTTCTCGATTTTATTTCACTATTTAAATAACCTGTTTTATCAGTGCAGCTAAGATCATAAAAAAAACCAAACCAGTAATAATTTTGCTATAAGAGCCTTGCTGCTTTTCGTCAAGGGGTTTGCCATATCTTTCACCAAAAAAAACCATTAAAGCCACAGCGGCAAAAACGCAGCCTAAAATAATAAATAAAGTCATATTTTGTTATCTTATATAAGTTATTGTTCTACCATATCTGAAATCAATAAAGAATACATTTAATAAACTGAAAATCATAGGCAAGTCTTTATCAAAACTAAAGATAAAACAGTTACTCTTTGTCAGAAATTAAGCGTACAATACAACTTTTTAAAGGCCATTATATTTCTTCTTATATAATATAAATTGAAAGCATGTATTGCACAGCGACACATTCTACAATCAATATTGAAAAGCTAAATTATTATGATACAAACAGATGATTTTTATCAAAAACGTCGTTTCATTATTCGACTAGGTAAGGCGCTTCACAAGTTAGGTGCTACAGCTTATCGCTTAGAAGATAACTTACTTTCTATCGCCTACTTTTTAGATTTACGTGCCTCGTTTATCATCACCCCGACAGCGCTTACTTTTATCCTCTCCGATGATGAAGACGATCAGCAATTTAATCATCTTGTTCGTGTTACTCCAGGTGAAATCGACTTAGGCTCACTTGCCCGTATAGATGAATTAGTAGATGAACTAATTAATGGCGAGAGAACCCTTGATGAAGCGATTGAAAGACTGAAAGAGGTAAATCGTAAACCGCCTCCTTATAATACCTTAATTACCTTCATTGCTTTTGGCGCATCAAGCGGTGCTTTTGCTATGTTAATGCACACTAGCTGGCATGACGTTTTTTGGTCTACTATTTTAGGGTTTATCGTTTTTGGCCTTGTTATGTGGGCAGAAAAATCACAACGTGTCACCGAAATGCTAGAGCCTTTAGCAACTCTAACGACTGCCTTACTAGCTTCTGCCATCTCCTTGTTTGACCCAAGTATTAATATTCCGATGGTTGTTTTATCTAGTATTATCGTTTTTATTCCCGGTTTATCACTGACCGTAGGTTTGTCTGAATTGGCCGCTAAACATCTTATGTCCGGTACTGCTCGTATCATGGATAGTATAATGTTGTTATTCAAATTGTATTTTGGCGCTGCACTTGGTGTCGCTATTGGTAATATTATTTGGGGAACGGTTGAATTTGTTCCTCCTGAATCAATGCCTGAATGGACAACTTGGCTCGCGGTAACCGGCTTATCACTTTCATTGGTTGTATTGTTCAAGGTTCGATTAAAAGATGCCCCTTGGGGAATTATTTCTGGCTATATATCTTTTAGCGTTAGTGTCTGGGCTAGCGCCTATATGGGCGTTGCGTTAGGCGCATTTGTTGGTGCTTTTGCATTAGGTATTTACAGTAATTTATTTTCTAGAATAATGAACCTACCTTCTTCAATTGTAAGATTACTAGGCTTAGTTGTACTGGTACCTGGTTCTAAAGTTTACATTGGTCTAAACAGTTTAGTATCAGGTGAAAATATGATTCAAGTTACTGATTTAGGTTCACAAACGTTTATGATTTTCATGTCACTTGTAGCAGGGTTAATCTTTTCAAATGTTGCTGTTCCACATAGAAAAACCCTCTAAATGTAAGAAAATATGTATAAGCTAGAAATATGTTTCAATTCATTCTATCATTGACCTACTGTGTTTAAAGGGTCACAACAGCTTTAACTATATTATAAGGGTTGTAACAGTTTCTATTTGTAACAATAAAGCTAATAGATTGCTCTTCGTCTTTAACACTTAATTAATCTCATCAAATTAACCATACCCAATGAATGTGAGTATCAAATGAAAAAAACGATAACAAGCGCTGTATGCTCTTCTTTATTGTTAGTTGCAGGCTGCAACAACACAACTGAAGAGACACAAACGGTCAAAACTGAAATACAGGAAACAGCGTTAGTTTCTGGTATTAGTAAAGATAACATGGACCTAACTGTTCGCGCTCAAGATAACTTCTATCGTTATGTTAACGGTGGCTGGATAAACAAAAGTGAAATTCCTGGCGATAAAACAGCGATAGGTTCTTTTTATGATTTACGCGATAAAGCCGATGACGATGTAAAGGCCATTATCGAAGAGCTTGCTGCAACTCAAGGCCTTAAAGAAGGCTCTGATGAGCAAAAAGTTGCCGACCTTTTCCGCTCTTACATGGATACAAAAAAAAGAAATGCTGATGGTACTGTGCCTATTCAATCATTATTTGACAGCATCAATGCATTAAAGAATAAGAATGAATTAGCGGGCTTCTTTGGCAGCCACTCTAGCATGGGCATTAGATCTCCACTGATACTTTACATAAGTGTCGATGCAAAAGAGTCTACTCGTTATGCTACACATATTTATCAAGGTGGCTTAGGTTTACCAGATAAAGATTACTATTCTAATGAAGCAGAGCGCTTTGTAAAACTTCGTGAAGGTTACCTTGCCCATATCGAAAAAATGTACAGCCTAGCTGGTTTAAAAGATGGCAAAGCTGCTGCAAAAAATATTCTAGCGCTCGAAACAAGCCTTGCCCAATATCACTGGACACGTGTTGAAACACGAAACAGTGAAAAACGTTACAATAAATTTGAAACGGCAAATTTAAATACATTAACCGATAAATTTAACTGGAACGCATTCCTTGAAGGTGAAGGTGTTGCTGCACAAAAAGATATTATTATCAACCAGCCTGACTTCATAACCGGCTTTGGTGACGTATTTGCAAGTACTTCATTAGATGTCTGGAAGCAGTACTTAACATTTAAAACCTTATCAAGCTTTTCAAGTTACTTAACAGCTGAATTAGACAACGAAAACTTTAATTTCTTCTCTTCACAACTTAGTGGTCGTAAAGAGCAACGCCCTCAGTGGAAACGTGGTGTAAGTGTTGTTAACTCAAACTTAGGTGAAGTTATCGGTAAAGTTTATGTTGCTCGTCATTTTACTCCAGAAGCTAAATCTCGAATGAGTACTTTAGTTGAGAACTTACGTGACGCTTATGGTGCAAGTATTGATGATTTAGAATGGATGTCTGCTGATACGAAAAAAGAAGCACACGTTAAGCTTGCTGCTTTCACGCCTAAAATTGGTTACCCTGACAGATGGGAAGATTATTCTGCGTTAAGCATTAAGTCTGACGATCTTGTTGGTAACTTAATAAACTCTCGTAAAGTATCAAGTGCAAAACAACTTAGTAAGCTAGGGGGTCCGATTCGTACATGGGAATGGGGTATGACGCCACAAACCGTGAATGCTTATTACAACCCAACCGTGAACGAAATTGTTTTCCCCGCGGCTATTTTACAAGCACCGTTTTTCAACATGAAAGCAGACGATGCAGTAAACTACGGCGGTATTGGTGCTGTTATTGGTCATGAAATGGGCCATGGGTTTGATGACCAAGGTAGCAAATACGATGACAAAGGTAACCTTCGTAACTGGTGGACTGAGCAAGATTTAGCTCAATTTAAAGAACGCACAGATGCACTTGTTGCCCAATATGCTAAATACAAAGTCTTTGATGACTTATCAGTAAACGGCGAGTTAACGTTAGGTGAAAACATCGGTGATTTATCAGGTGTTACCATTGCTTATAAAGCTTATAAAGCGTCATTAAATGGTAAAGAAGCGCCAGTTATTGATGGTTTAACGGGCGATCAACGCTTCTTCATGGGATATGCGCAAATTTGGCGTTCTAAAATTGTTGAAAAATCTATGCGTAACCGTGTAGCAACTGACCCACACTCTCCAGGTGAATTCCGTGCTTTAGGATCACTTTCTAACATGAATGAATTTTACGATGCATTCAACGTTAAAGAAGGTGATGCGATGTATATAGCGCCTGAGAAACGTGTAAAAATTTGGTAAGTTAAAATGTTATTTTGAAGGTTATCAAACAACTCTCATTATTTAAACGTAAAAAGTAACGTTAAAAGCAGCCTCGGCTGCTTTTTTATTTGAAGAACCCCTTCAAAGCTTTCCTATTAAAAAGACTAGTTGATTTTAGATTATTTAACTTAACGCAATAATCAGCTAAAATAACAAGATTGCTTGATAAAAGAACCTTTTGAAATGTCTGATACCGATTTAATTTATTCTACGCCTCAAAGTAATGTTAAAGACTTTGCTTTTGACGCACAAGTAGTCGAAGTTTTCCCTGATATGATCAGTCGCTCTGTGCCTGGTTATAAAACCATTATTGAAACTATTGGTCGATTAAGCCAGCGCTTTGTTACTGACAATTCTAACGTTTATGATTTAGGGTGCTCATTAGGTGCAGCAACCCTTGCAATGCGACAATCCATAACAGCAAAAAACTGTCAGCTAATCGGTGTTGATAACTCAGCGGCGATGGTTGAACGCTGTAAAATGCATATAAATGCCTTTAAAGGTGATACTCCTGTTGAAATTGTTGAAGGTAATTTACAAGATATTAATATTGAAAATGCTTCAATGGTAGTACTTAATTTTACGCTGCAGTTCATTGAACCTGCAGAGCGTCAAGCACTTATGAGTCAAATAGCTAAAGGTTTAAAACCTGGTGGTTTATTGCTTATCTCTGAAAAAATATCTGACAATGACCAAGTTTGTCGAGACTTATTAACCGACTTACACCATGACTTTAAGCGATCCAATGGTTATAGCGACCTAGAAATAGCTCAAAAACGTACAGCCCTTGAGAACGTAATGCGCATCGACACATTTGAAACACACAAAGAGCGTTTAACTAATGCTGGCTTTGAACATATTAGCCCGTGGTTTCAGTGCTTTAATTTTTTCTCCCTTATTGCGATTAAAGCAAATTCAGAACTCAATAAAGCTTAAACAATAGAACTTAAACAATAGAACTTAAAACTAATGACTTCTTTCAATATCTTTTATCAAAAAATAGCGACCAACCGACTAAGCCATTGGTTAAATACTTTACCCTCTTTATTAACTAACTGGCATGAAAACCACCTGCACGGCGAATATAAACATTGGCAAAAAACACTTGAAGCTTTACCTGTTGCCAAAAGTGCTAGTCCTATCGATTTAAAAAGTAGTGTTTCTGTTGGGTTAGCAGATGATGTTGAAAATAACATTATTAACCAAGGTGAATACAAACGTTTAGAGAACTTGTTAAAAAAATTAAAACCTTGGCGTAAAGGTCCATACCATATTCATGGCTTACACATAGATACCGAGTGGCGTAGTGATTTTAAGTGGGATCGTTTACTGCCTCATATCAGTAACCTAAAAGATAAATACGTTCTTGATATTGGCTGTGGCAGTGGTTATCACCTTTGGCGAATGCGCGGAGAAGAAGCAAAGTTTGTTGTAGGTATTGACCCAACACAGCTTTTTTTAATGCAATTTAATGCAATTAAGCATCATATCGACGATGATAACGTACATTTACTTCCCCTAGGTGTAGAGCAATTACCAGAGCTAAAAGCTTTCGATACCGTTTTTGCCATGGGGGTTTTATACCATAGACGCTCACCAATAGATTTTTTGTACCAGCTTAAAGCACAACTTGTTAAAGGCGGTGAATTAGTACTTGAAACGCTTACTGTAGATGGCGATGAAAACACCGTTTTGGTTCCTGGCGAGCGTTATGCCAAAATGCGTAACGTCTGGTTCTTACCAAGCACTAAAGCTATGTGCGCATGGCTAGAGCGTTGCGGATTTAGTAATGTTCGAGTTGTGAATACCGATGTAACAACGCTTGATGAGCAACGAAAAACTGATTGGGTTGACACGGAGTCTTTGCAAGATTTTATTGATCCTAACGATCCAAGCAAAACCATTGAAGGCTACCCTGCGCCACAACGTGCTATTTTTATAGCTAATGTGTAGAACAAAAAACCTTCTTAAGCTTGCTTAACGCCAAAATACCTTATTGCTAATGTATGTATTTTTTATTTATGTGAATACATACATCGAAACAAGTATAAATAATCACATATATGAGCTTAAATCTGTAACCAGTCTAGCCAACGTCTTTTAAAACGTGTATAAATTAAATACATAATAAAGAAATAAAAAAGCGCAATATGAAAATATAAAAAGTTCATATTTTCATTATGTTGAATGAGTTTTATAGGGAGTTATATGAGCGATATGTGGTTAGAAAGGCAACTTACAAAAGTCACCCAAAGACAACAAGATCATCGAGACCCTTTTCAACGTGACCGAGCTCGAATTTTACATTCTGCTGCATTTCGCCGACTTCAATCTAAAACGCAAGTAATGGGTAGTGGTCAAAGTGATTTTTACCGAACTCGTTTAACGCATTCACTTGAAGCTGCTCAAATTGGCTCTGGTATAACGGCGCAACTTCGCTCTAAATACTCAGAGCATTGCCCTACTTTATTACCTAATAGCGATAGTTTAATTGAATCCATTTGTTTAGCGCACGATATTGGACATCCTCCTTTTGGGCATGGTGGTGAAGTGGCATTGCACTATATGATGCGAAACCATGGCGGTTTTGAAGGTAATGGGCAAACGTTTAGAATTGTGACAAACCTAGAGCCCTATACTAAATTCAACGGAATGAATTTAACGCGAAGAACGCTTTTGGGTTTACTTAAGTACCCACAAACACTTGCACAACTAACAAATAAGAAGTTAACACCTGAAAAAACAAACTTCAGACAATTAAAAGCCAGTGAATGGCATCCACCAAAAGGCTTATATAGCGATGATGCAGCGGTAATCGATTGGCTACTTCTGCCTTTATCATCTAAAGATAAAACACTATTTCAACAAATAGCTAAAAAAGACAACCGTCATTATAAAACCTGTTTTAAATCTATCGATTGCTCCATTATGGAGTTAGCAGACGATATCGCTTACGGTATTCATGACTTAGAAGATGCTATTGTCACAGGTATTGTCACGAGAACAGACTTCCAAACAGAGGTTATTAATAAGTTATTAAAGCTCGAAGACAATTGGCTTCATGAATATAGTCAAACTCTTTTGAATAATTTATTTAGTGATGAGCATCACTTACAAAAAGATGCCATTGGTGGCTTAGTTAATTATTTAATTACCTCCATTAATTTAGTTGATTTGAACCAGACATCAGCAGACATAGGCTTTGACGAGCCTTTATTACGTTACAATGCAGTACTTCCTTCTACAACCGGACAAGCCCTGCAAATTTTTAAAGATTTTGTACTCAACTTTGTAATAAAGCAAACCAGTATTCAGCGCCTTGAATACCGTGGTCAACAAATTGTTATGGAGTTATTTGAAGCACTCAGCTCAGATCCATTAAGACTATTACCTAAAAATAGTGCAAAGCGTTATCAAATTGCACTTGATAACAATGACAATACCATGCGCGTTATAGCAGATTATGTTTCTGGTATGACAGATGACTACGCCAGCAGGCTACATCAGGCGTTGTTTGTCTCTAACGCAAGTAATGCTTATCAACTAACTTAATAGTTTACTTAAAATGAACATGATTGATATATACGCAGGCTCCAACGCCTTAAAAAAAATTAAAACACACGGCTTTAAACAAGATCTATTCACTAACTTTTTAGGGGCTAGTGGTGGGCCGAAGTGGTTGCCTTTGTAAAGCTAAACACCGACATTTAAAATATACTGTTTTTTTTATAGAAAATATATTTAAAACAATAGAGTAGACAAACTATTTTATCCCCCTATAATCCTAATAAAAATAGAATATTGTTTAATAGGGAAATCACTTGAAAATAATACTAACCATCCTCTTCTTGCTTTTTTCAACGTCAATATTATCCTCTGAATTACCTATAAATCTTTCAGGAAAAATTGAAATTTCAGTAAAAAATGGCACTATTGATGCAAACTTTACGCTCAAAAATATGCCAAAACTAAAAGACTATCTAATACTTCTAAACTCTGGTTTTAATATTCAATACTTTAGAAATTATAAAAATACCGATAACTATGTTTTCGACAAAACTTATAACACTAATTATTCAGAGGAAAGTTTTGGCTATTATCTTTCTGACAAGACAGGGAAAGGTAAGTTTCTACCTTCAGCAATACAGTTTAAATACACGGGGAAATTTCCCGTTATTAATAACATGGACAACGCCAGTGAAAGCGGCGACTGGAAAGGTAATATTGCTTTTAACGGAAAGACAATTCGTACTGATAGCTTTCAAACAGCGTGGTACCCTATTCTATATGATATTGAAAAAGATAAACGATATGACGCAGTGACTTATAATATAGAAGTTACCTGTTTAGACTGTAAATCCATATATGTTAATGGTAGTAAGCCCGTTTCAGCTACTCACGCTTTATTTAAAAAAGAAAAACCAGTATCGCTTTCTCTATTTGCAGGTGATTATGATATTGGTATAAAAAACGGCAGCTATTATTTGAATTCAGGCTTATCAGCGACTCAAATGTCACTATTAGGGGAAATAACTTCATCATATGAGCAATATTATCAGGAGAAACTATCTATATCATACGGTGAAAATGTTGTTTTCATACACACAGCACCTATATCTAAGAAAGACTCTTGGCTCTTTGTATCGTATCCTTCCATAGTAACTATTAACCATGATAAGGCTGGTTTAAGTAAACTGCTAAATGATAGTGAATCAAGCTGGTTTAAACCTTACCTTGCTCATGAGTTAGCGCATTACTACTTTTTGACATATCGAGCATTTAATTCTGAGTTAGGCGATATGTTTCAAGAGTCCTTTTCTGAATACCTATCTTTAAAAATAACAAAGCAGTTCATTAATGATGAAACATACTTAAGCAATATAAATAAAAAATTTATTCAAGTTCAAGATAAAAACTTCACCGCCATAAAAGAAATTAAATCTAGTTCGGATTATGGTAACAGAAACCTCTATGTATATACCTATGCCCCTATTATCTGGCTAGCTATCGAAAAAGAGATTGGTGAAGAACACATGTGGCAATGGCTGAATAAACTGCTCACAGTTAAAACAGAACGAACAGATTATCAATTTATGATAACAACCTTAGCAAGTGTTATAGAAGAAGATAAGTTAGATTTTATAATAAATACTTACCTATCAAATAAAAATTCAATAAAGAATGCTCGTGCAGTACTTCAATAAATTTAAAACATACATGACTAAGAAGTAACTTTATGCTCAATATCTATGCAGGTAAAAAAGCCTTAAAAACCATTCAAGAACATGGCTTCAAACAATCGCTATTTACCAACTTCCTCGGTGCAAGTGGTGGTCCTAAATGGTTTGCTTTGCTCGGGTTAGATAAATATTTATTTGGAGAGTTTTTTAAAGGTAGAACAACTGAACTTAATTTAGTTGGCTCTTCTGCTGGTGCATTTAGAGCAGCTTGTTTTGCCCAAAAAGATCCCGTGGCAGCCATCACACGTCTTGCTAATAAATATGCTCGTTCTACCTATTCTGAAAAAGTTGATCGGCACGAAATATCCAATTCAGCTTTTGCTATGATTGACGAGCTTTTCGGAGAGAACGGCATTGAAGAAATAATTCAAAACCCTATTTTTAAAGTACACTTTATTGTAGCAAAAAGCAAAGGGCTTACTCAGTTTGAAAATAAATTTCTGCAAGGTACAGGTTTATTAACCAGTATTGTGCGAAATAAAATCAGTCGGAAATTATTAAGAAGTCAATATGAACGCTATGTTTTTAGATCCGCATCAAGTAATTTGACCATTGAAGATCCTTATCAATTTAAAACAGAGTACGTTGATTTAACCAAACAAAATATTGTTGACTCCCTCCTTGCTTCTGGCTCAATACCCTATGTAATGCATGGTATTAAAGACATTCATGGCGCGCCAAAAGGAATGTATCGAGATGGCGGTATTATCGATTATCATTTTGATGTATCACTCAAAGAAAAAGATAATAATGCTAATGAAGATGTTACAACCGGATTAACTTTATACCCGCACTTTAACTCTGAACCTAAAGCGGGTTGGTTTGATAAAAGCTCTTCCCGTCAAGTAAGTAATGAAAACTATAAAAATACGGTACTTTTAGTGCCATCACAGAAATTTATTGATAGCTTACCTTATGGGAAAATTCCTGACAGAACAGACTTTACTAACATTCCTACTGATGTTCGCATAAAATACTGGCTCAAAGTACTCAGTGAAACAGAACGCGTAAGTGATGAATTAAGAGAGTTTGTAGAGCAACAAGATTTATCTAAAATAAAGGCTTTTAAAGGTAGCTAGTCAATTATCTCAATTGTAATAATGAATCGTCCAACATAGAGCTTGCGAGGCGACCTTAGAACAAAAAAAGCAAAAAAGAGGCAGAGTCAAATTACCTGCAGTTAATTTGACTCTGCCTCTTTTTTAAAGTTCATTGTCTAATAAGATGCCTCCATGCATTGTTAATTTTTAAATAACGAAGTACTTGGTGATTTTAGCAAGTAGAAATGATGTTTTATTCAATGAGATGGCTATAAACCAGGACGGAATCCTTTAGGCAAAAAAATAGCGAGTTAAACTCGCTTTTTTATCTATTTAACGCATAGAATGAGTCATTAATTAACCAAATTATTATTAGGATAATTCGCCGCTAAAACTTGTAGGGAATTTTTCTTTAAATCTTCTAACCCCAGGTTGTCATAGCTCTCAATCATTATTTCCAAAGCCTCTTCCACTTCAGGGCTTGGCGCAAAGTATTCTACAATATAACGACCTCTATTTGCTGCAGAAGCCCATGCATCTCGCTTTAAATAAAAGTTAGCAACAGCTAATTCATATTTAGCTAAACGTGATTTTATCATTATCATACGTTTTCTAGCATCAGCTGCGTATCTACTTTCTGGGAAGGCGGTAACAATATATTTTAAATCGTTAAAAGCATCACGAGAGGCACTAGGATCACGACTAGTTCTATCTATACCAGCTAAATCTTGGAATAAGTTTTCTTCGGTGGAAATGTTAATTAAAGCACGCATGTAATAAACGTAATCAACATTAGGGTTATTTGGGTTTAAACGCAAGAAGCGATCTGCAAGTGCGATACCTTGTGCTGAGGCACCACTTTTATAGTAAGCATAAATTAAGTCAATTTGTACTTGATGCGAAATAGGACCAAATGGAAAACGCGAATCAATGGCAGAAAGGATTTGTATCGCTTTTTGGTACAAGCCATTATCCAAAGCTGTTCTTGCGTCAACAAACAATGACTGAGCTGATTTATCTGGCACTTTGTCCATTTCATTTTCAGAAGAAGAACAGGCTGTTAAAGAAACCGCTAATGCGATTAAAATGATTTTTATTGTCAATTTTTGCATGGAATGTTGGTTAAACCTTGATTGTATTGAAAAAACTTCTTTAAATGATGAGCTAAAGTTGGTTCACACTACTCAACCATATTAATTTTTTACTATTTTTTATGAAATTGTTATGAAGCGCAAGCTAAAAAGGCTAAAATAACGTTAGTATTCTACTTTAGCATTTTAACCTTGCTCAGTGCTACGGCTAATTTGATTAAATACACAAGTTTTTAAAAGAGAGTTTAATGGCTGAAATTATTCAACACCAAGAATCTGTACCTGAGTCATGTTTAGGTAAAAGATTCGATCAAACCTTAGCAATTATGTTTCCTGATTATTCCCGTTCGCGATTAAAAGAATGGATTTTAGCAGGCAATGTTGCGGTAAATGGTAATGTATTAACTATCCCTCGTGAAAAAATGTATGGTGGAGAGGAAATTGTTATTGGCGCAAAGGTTGAATCGGCAATTCGTTTTCATGCTCAAGACATCCCATTGAACATCGTTTATGAAGATGATGACATTATTGTTATCAACAAGCCTGCTGGGTTAGTAGTTCATCCTGGTGCTGGTAACCCCGATGGTACTTTATTGAACGCGCTTTTACATCATCACCCAGCATTGGAGTTTGTTCCAAGAGCAGGTATCGTACATCGTCTTGATAAAGACACAACCGGTTTAATGGTTGTTGCAAAGACCATTGCCGCGCAAACGAATTTAGTTGAAGCACTTCAGTTACGTGAAATAACACGTGAATATGAAGCTGTAGCTAATGGATTAATGACCGCTGGTGGTATGGTTGATGAGCCTATTGGCCGTCACCCTACGAAACGTACCCATATGGCAATTACCTTTTCGGGGCGACCTTCTGTTACACATTACCGTGTTTTAGAAAAGTACCGTTTACATACAAGGTTACGTTTACGTCTTGAAACCGGTAGAACACATCAAATTCGTGTACATATGGCTCATATTACCCACCCTCTCATAGGTGACCCTGTATATGGTGGTAGACCTCGTCCCCCGAAAAATGCGACAGAAGAATTAAGAGATATGCTTAGAAGCTTTAAACGCCAAGCATTACACGCTGCCATGCTTTCTTTATACCATCCTATTTCAGGGGAATTAATGACATGGCATGCTGATTTACCTGATGACTTTGTTGCCTTAGTTAAAACATTGCAAGAAGATAACAAGCTTAATGCAGTAGATGAATACTAGCCCCTTAAAAAACTCCATAACAAACCAGACAGCGCTAGAACAGGTTGTCTGGCCTGAATCACAAGATTTTAACTCTAATAATATTGTCGCTTTTCAAACAACGCGCATCGCCCCTACTGATGTTTCCTCCTGCTCAAGTAGTCCTTATAATGCTTTTAATTTAGGGTTACATGTAAAAGATAACCCTTTCATCGTTGAAAAAAATAGAGACGCTTTGCTTTCTTTTTTACCGTCATTTAGTTCCATTCAATGGTTAAATCAAGTGCATGGTAATGAGGTTGCTGAAGTTTCAAAGGTAAATAAATCGCCAATTACTGCTGATGCTGTTATCACAAGAGAAAAAAAGTTAGCCTTAGCCGTTATGACCGCTGACTGTTTACCGATTTTACTGAGTGATGAACAAGGTGAAGTTATCGCTGCTATTCATGGTGGTTGGCGCCCTTTAGCTGTAGATATCATAAAAATAACATTACAGAAAATGCAAACACCATCAAACAAAGTGTTCGCATGGCTAGGACCATGCATTGGTCCGAACCATTTTGAAGTAGGCGAAGAAGTTAAAAATATTTTTTGCCAAAATAATGCAAAATTTGAGACTGCCTTTAACCTTATAAAACACAAGCCCCCAATCAAAGCTCAAAATAAACCAGCTAGAAAATATTTAGCTGACTTACAAAAGGTTGCAACAATTCAATTAAATGCTTTAGGGGTAAAACATATTCATGCTCTTCAAGAATGCAGCTATGAATTAAATGATAAATATTATTCCTATCGTAAATCCTCAGTAACAGGGAGAATGGCTTCAATTATTTGTATAAAATAAAATTAACCAAAGCTCGGCTTAATAAAGACTTCTCTAGCAAGCAATATCGTGAAGTTAAGTCATCTCTTAGAACAAGTTCAGGTTAAATATCCTTTTTCTGTAAAAAAGAGAATTTTACGCATGACGAACCTTCTGTCTGATGTTATGTTATGTATTGAAGTATGTATTTATCAATATGCAAACTGCCCTATTCATTGTAAATTTTTACTCCAAAGACTTAATTCCAATAAAAAGGCAAATTGTTATGGTTTCTTTGAGAAAACCTCTTGCCAATAAGAATGATTATCATTAAAATTTATGTGCTAAGTAATTATTTTTTCTTTAACGATGGAGCCCTCATGGCATCTTATAAAATATCTATTATATTTCTTTCTGCAATACTTCTCTTAACAACTTCAACAGTAAAAGCTTCGGAGGAAGTAAATGTATATTCATATCGCCAAGCATTCTTAATAGAGCCTATTATGGAGAAGTTTACAGCTCAAACTGGCGTTAAGGTTAATATTTTATTTGCTAAAAAAGGCCTGATTGAACGTGTTAAGCGTGAAGGGCAACTATCTCCGGCTGATTTAGTGCTAACGACAGATATTAGCCGTTTAATGACATTAAAAAATAGCCACTTAGTACAAGTAGTCAATAGTGAAAAATTAAATAGTAATATCCCAACTCAGTTTAGGGACCCAGCGAATGAGTGGTTTGCATTAACATCTCGCGTTCGTAATATCTACTCATCTTCAGAGCGCATAGGGCCAGCTCCTAAAGTGACTTACCAAGACCTAGCAAGCCCTGCTTTTAAAGGGAAGGTTTGTATGCGCTCGGGTAAGCATCCATATAATGTTTCGTTAGTCGCTTCAGTTATCGCTCATGAAGGACAAGAAAACGCTAAGTTATGGCTTGAAAATTTAAGAGCAAACTTAGCGCGTAAACCACAGGGTAACGATCGCGGCCAAGTAAAAGCGATAAAAGACGGCTTATGTGATTATGCTTTAGGCAATAACTACTATTTAGGAAAAATGATTAACACACCTGAACAAACAAGTTGGGCAAAAGCGGTTGATATCAATTTCCCTAATCAAGAAACTACAGGTGCACACATTAATGTAAGTGGTGTGGTTTTAACAAAGCATTCGCCTAACAAAGCTAATGCAATAAAACTGATGGAGTTTTTATCGGGTGATGTAGCTCAAAAAATGTATGCTGAAGTAAATTATGAATACCCTGTAAAAGAAGGTGTTAAACCTTCAGAATTAGTAAGTTCATGGGGAACATTTAAATCAGATAAAATGGCATTATCTGAAATAGCTAAGCATCATAAAGCCGCCATTAAATTATTAGATGAAGTGAAGTTTGATCTTTAAGGTTAATAAGTATTCTTTATTGCCCTGGGCAATAGCTGCAATATTAACAACGCCTATCATAGCGCTCGTTCTGAGCGCTATGTCTTTTGATGAAACAAATACCTTTGTTCATCTGCTTGATACCGTTCTATCAACCTATATCAGTAACACGCTTCTTTTAATTGTTTGTGTCATGCTGTTCAGTTTTCTATTTGCAATGCCTGCTGCTTGGTTTGTTGCAAGTTGTGACTTTCCTATGAGGAAAACGCTAGATTGGTTACTCATGTTACCTTTAGCTATGCCGCCATATATTATTGCAATTGTTTATACTGACTTATTTGATTTTGCAGGGCCAATTCAACAGTGGTTAAGAGCGTTATTTTCTTGGCAAAATGTAAATGATTACTACTTTCCAGATATTCGCTCATTAACTGGCGCTTCTTTAGTCCTGGCTCTTGCCTTGTATCCTTACCTTTACATATTGCTTAGAAGTTCATTCTCTTCGCAATCGGCCGGCTTGTTTCAAGCTGCGCGCACACTAGGCATGTCTCCTTTTCAGGCTTTCATTAAAGTATCTATTCCTTTATCGCGTTCTGCAATTGCCGTAGGACTATCTTTGATTGCGATGGAAACTTTAGGTGACTTTGCGACGGTTAACTATTTTGCTGTAAATACATTAACGACTGCTATTTACGATACTTGGTTAGAGTTGGGCAGTTTAACAACTGCAGCTAAACTTTCTTGTGTCATGCTAACCGTCTTAGTCATATTTGTTATGCTAGAGAAATACAGTCGTCGTAAACAAAAAGCTTATCAACGTAATAGCACCCATATAAATCAAGAACGCTTCAAACTTACCCGCTATAGGAAATGGTTAGTTGTATTCTTTTGCTGGGGACTCTTATTTTTAGCACTTTTTTTGCCTGTTAGTGTTTTACTTTATTATACGTACCATTATTTTAGTGCTTCAATAACGAGTAACCTTATAGATTATACGCTTAATAGCGTTTGGTTAGCTTTAATCGTTGCAACCTTAGCTTTAATCGTTGCGCTAGTTGTTAACTTTTATAATCGACTTAAACCATCTTTCTATGCAAAAACAACCATTAGGCTTTCTTCTTTAGGTTATGCAATACCTGGAACTGTCGTTGCTATTGGCGTATTAATTCCACTAACAACGCTAGACTTATGGCTAAATAAAGCCCTGGTATCTTTTGGCGGTTCTCAAGTTGGCTTAGTTTTATCTGGCTCTTTATTTATTTTAGTCTTAGGTTATTTAGTCCGGTTTAGCGCAATTGCTGTTGGTAGTGTTGAAACTAGTTTATCGCAAGTATCGCCATCTCTCGATACGGCCTCTCGTGTATTAGGTCAGTCACCATTAAATACTATTCGACGTGTAAACCTCCCCTTAATAAAAAGTGGTATGTTAAGCGCTTTTATTTTAGTTTTTATCGAGTCGATGAAAGAGTTGCCAACCGCCTTATTATTAAGACCTTTTAATTTTGAAACACTGGCGACTTACGTTTATCAATTTGTTTCAGATGAAATGATTGAACATGCAGCATTACCTTCATTAATGCTTATTATGCTTGGTTTAGTCCCCTTTATGATTGTTAACCGTTTATTAGAGAGAAGTACCCCATGAGCGCCCTAAGCATCAAACGACTGAATTGTTATTATCAAAAAAGCCAAGTATTAGATAATTTAAATATTGTACTCGCAGACAATGAAATTATTTGCTTATTGGGTGAAAGTGGTTGTGGTAAAACAACACTACTAAGAGCGGTATCTGGGTTACAAGAAAGCCTAAATGGCAAAATTACAATTCAAAATGAAACCGTGAATGATGCAAACACCTTCGTCCCACCAGAACAGCGTAAAGTGGGCTATATTTTTCAAGATTATGCATTATTTCCTCACCTTAATGTTTTTGACAATATTGCTTTTTCATTGATCTCGTTAAGTAAAAGTGAAAAAGCCACGCGTGTTAATGAAGCATTAGAGTTAGTGCAATTAACCGAATTCTCTGAACGTTTTCCACATCAATTGTCTGGAGGACAACAACAGCGCATTGCAATTGCACGGGCTTTAGCATATCAACCACAATTAATGTTGTTAGATGAGCCTTTTTCTAATTTAGATCAACACGTTCGTTTAAGCCTTATTCATCAAATACGCTTGTTATTTAAAAGCCGTAAAATGAGTGCTTTGTTCGTTACTCACTCGAAGGAAGAAGGCTTTGCCTTTGCAGATCGTATTGCTTTAATGCAAGCCGGTAAAATAGTACAAATTGACACACCAGAAAAACTTTATAACACCCCAAAAACCCTTTACGTTGCAGACTTCATGGGTAAAAGCAATTATATAGATATTGACATAGTAGACTCTTCACACTTTCAGTCATGCTTTGGATTAATAAAGTCGAACAGTAAACTTGATTGCGAAATGGGTACTAAAGCAAAGCTACTATTGCGCCCTGAACAAATTAAAATTGAAGCAGACAGACAAGGTGAAGGCGTGATCAGCCGTGTCGATTTTCAAGGCGGTAGTATACAGGTTAGTGTTAGTTTTTCAGGTTATGAATTATTAATACAACAAACCAATACGCCTGAAACCATTAGTCAATTGATAGTAGGAAGTTTGGTTAAATTATCTATTCTACCCCACAATTTTGTTATCTTTGGCTAACATTCATAAAATCAATTGTTACAGCAAAACCTGCAAGCTATAAAAAATAATGGCTGAAGTTAGTTTAGCACTTGATTAAAGCTAATTGGGCGTTTATTCTAAGGCTGTTTTTAGCTCAAGCCATGTCAAACTATTCGATACTATTCAAGCATCAAGTTCAGGCGCATTCTGGATTGAGCATCAAGTACAATTTCTTTCTTTTTTATCTTATAGAGAATATATAATGAATTCTGATTATCCTCGCGATTTGATCGGTTATGGCGCCACGCCTCCTGAAGTAAGGTGGCCCAATGGTGAGCGTATTGCCATTAACTTTGTAATTAATTATGAAGAAGGTGGTGAAAACTGTATTCTTCATGGTGATCCTGCCTCTGAACAGTTTTTATCTGAAATTATTGGTGCTGCAGCATTCAAAGACAGACATCAAAGTATGGAGACTATTTATGAATTTGGTAGTCGAGCAGGGTTCTGGCGTTTACATCGTTTATTCGAAAAAGAGCAAGTGCCAGTAACGGTATTTGGTGTCGCCATGGCAATGGAGCGTAATCCTGATGCAGTAGATGCTATGTTAAAGTCTGATTGGGAAATTTGTTCGCACGGTTACCGCTGGATAAATTATCAAGAAACGCCAATAGAAGTTGAACGAGAGCATATGGAAAAAGCCATTGAAATTCATACTCGTATGACAGGTAGCCACCCTAAAGGCTGGTATACAGGCCGCACAAGCCCTAATACCCTGAAACTCGTCGCAGAAAATGGTAACTTCTTGTATTGTGCTGATAGCTACTCTGACGATCTTCCTTATTATGATCATTTTAACGGCGCACCTTTACTCATGGTGCCATACACTTTAGACACAAATGATATGCGTTTTGCATCTCCGCAAGGATTTAACTGCGGCGATCAATTCTTTACTTACCTTAAAGATGCTTTTGACACTTTATATGAAGAAGGTGAAGAGGGCTCTCCTAAGATGATGTCTGTTGGTATTCATTGCCGATTACTGGGTCGTCCAGGACGTATTGCTTCACTTAAGCGCTTTATTCAGTATGCTAAAAGTAAGCAAGATGTTTGGTTTGCTAAACGTGAAGAAATTGCCCAACACTGGGCTGATAAGTATACTTTAGAAGATTAACTTTATTTAGAGGAACAATATTTTAAAAAAATACATGTAAAGAATATCTTTAAAAATAGATCTTCGGATAAGATAAAATGAGAAATGTTGCCAAGCATTTCTTGTTTTATTGGTATTCCCCATAATGGAGTTACAATGACAGTTAAAATTTTAGATGGTGGATTAGGTCGAGAGTTAAAACGCATTGGCGCGCCATTTTCTCAGCCACACTGGAGTGCAGATGCACTAATTAATGCGCCAAAGTTCGTTTACCAAGCCCATCAAAACTTTATTGATGCCGGTGCACAAATTATGATGACTAATACCTACGCATGTGTGCCCTTCCACTTAGGCGAAAAACTTTATAACGCCCGAGGTGCAGAGCTTGCTGCGCTTGCCACTAAAATTGCTTTTGAACTAAAACAAGAAGAGCTTAAAAAAGGTAATGAACTTTTAATTGCTGGATCTATTCCCCCTGTCTGTGGTAGTTATCGCCCAGACTTATTTGAAGTCTCTTTAACCAAAAAAGTATGGGCTGACTTACAAAAAGCTCAGCAAGACTATATCGATATTTGGGTTATTGAGACTTTATCATCCATTGTCGAATTAACAACAGCCATACAGGTTTTTCAGCATGAAGCTAAACCTGTTTTTTATAGCTTCACCCTTGATGACGAAAGTAAAGATATCCCTAAATTACGCTCTGGTGAACTCTTAGCTGATGCGATACAACATTGCATTCATAACAAGGTATCACGCGTCATGTTTAATTGTTGTATTCCTGAGGTTGTTCTAAATGCGATAAAATGTGTTAAAAACTTAAATTCGACAATAGAAATTGGTGCTTATGCGAATGCATTTGAACCGATTAATAACACCCATGAAGCGAACGATAGCATATCTGAT
>CAWVWK010000008.1:0-37495 GCA_963933725.1 uncultured Colwellia sp. | reverse complement strand
GCAGCTAGCATGGGGGCTTTTTTATTATCAGGTGGTGAAAAAGGTAAGCGTTATTGTTTACCCAATGCACGTGTTATGATTCATCAGCCTCTTGGCGGCTTCCAAGGTCAAGCTTCTGATTTTGAAATCCATGCAAAAGAAATTCTATTTATTAAAGATAAGCTTAATAAATTAATGGCAGAGCATACAGGTCAGTCATTGAAAAAAATTACTCATGATACCGATAGAGACAATTTTCTAAGTGCTCAAAGTGCTGTTGATTACGGTTTAGTTGATGCTATATTAGAAAAACGTAACGCTTAATTGTGTAAACGAATAAGGGGTTCGTTTTGTCCATTTAAATTTCAGTGTATAATAGCGTAATTGCGGTATACTTAGTTTATATGAGCCATTAAAGAACAGGTTATTAAATTGTATTAATGCAACAAAGCACTAATACAATTTAAGTTGTAATAAAGATTGGGATAAGAGGTAAGACATGAGCGATATTAAAAAAGGAGACGGTGATAACGGGAAGTTATTGTACTGTTCATTTTGTGGTAAAAGTCAACATGAAGTTCGAAAGCTAATTGCAGGTCCTTCAGTATTCGTTTGTGATGAATGTGTAGAATTATGTAATGATATTATTAGAGAGGAAATTTCCGATGTCTCTGATGGTGAACATAAAGAAGCTTTGCCATCTCCCATCGAAATACGAGAAGATCTGGACGGATACGTTATTGGTCAAGACCATGCTAAAAAAGTATTATCTGTTGCTGTTTACAATCACTACAAACGTTTAAGAAATGGTGATAAACATAATGGCGTTGAATTAGGAAAGAGTAATATACTTTTAATCGGTCCTACAGGTAGCGGTAAAACATTACTTGCTCAAACCTTAGCACGTTTATTAGATGTGCCTTTTACTATGGCTGATGCTACAACGTTAACTGAAGCAGGTTATGTAGGTGAAGACGTTGAAAATATTATTCAAAAGCTACTTCAAAAGTGTGACTATGATGTAGAAAAAGCTCAACGTGGCATTGTCTATATTGATGAAATAGATAAGATTTCTCGTAAATCTGATAACCCATCTATTACTCGAGATGTTTCTGGTGAAGGTGTTCAACAAGCTTTATTAAAGCTTATTGAGGGGACTGTAGCTTCTGTTCCTCCGCAAGGTGGACGTAAACATCCTCAACAAGAATTTTTGCAGGTAGATACCTCTAAAATTTTATTTATTTGTGGTGGTGCGTTTGCCGGTTTAGACAAGGTAGTAGAGCAGCGTTCGCAAGTGGGTACCGGCATAGGTTTTGGTGCTGAAGTTCGCGGTGTTGATGATGAGAAAACATTAAGCCAAACATTAGGGGATGTAGAGCCAGAAGATTTAGTTAAGTATGGTTTAATTCCAGAGTTTATTGGTCGTTTACCTGTAGTTGCAACCTTAAGAGAGCTTGATGAAGATGCATTAATACAAATTCTTCAAGAACCTAAAAATGCTTTAACTAAGCAGTTTATGGCTTTATTTGACATGGAAAATGTTGATTTAGAATTTCGAAAGGACGCACTTATTGCAATAGCTCAAAAAGCAATGAGTCGTAAAACAGGTGCTCGAGGCCTTCGTTCTATCGTTGAGGCGGTTTTACTCGATACAATGTATGAACTGCCTTCGATGGAGAATGTGAGCAAGATAGTGGTTGATGAAAGCACAATAAAAGGTGAGTCTAATCCCATTGTCATTTATGGGAGACAGCAAGATAAAGCTGCATCTGAATAAAACTAAATAGTAAAAAGTATTAATATTCAATAACACATTTTAGTGTTTTAATAAAGTTGAACCCTAAGTCGCAATAGATAACATATACGTTATAATTGCAACTTAGGGTTTTTTGATCTGCGGGATTATTTATCAGCTTATAGTTAAATTACAACAAAGCCATCAACTGAAACTTCAAAGCCCTGATGAATAACTATTTTGTATATCCATTTTCTTTTATACAAAAGTTGAACAGTTAATTAAATTGATATCAGAACAAATAATAGCCAATAAGCAATTAATTATACCAAGTTGAAGTTATATTAAACTTTTAGACTTGAAAGCTATGATATCTCCCCCATATTTTATTTTAATAATACCTATATTTTCTAAAGAGTAAGTCAATGAGCAATGAAGCATCTAGTAACGAATTATCTAATCAAGTAATCTCCGATTCATTAGAAACCCCTGTTTTGGCCTTAAGAGATGTCGTTGTTTATCCACAAATGGTCATTCCGTTATTTGTCGGTAGAGAGAAATCTATTCGTTGTTTAGATATTGCAATGGAAAACGATAAAAAAGTATTCCTAGTTGCTCAAAAAGATCCAAGTGTTGATGATCCACAAGCAGGTGACGTTTTTGAGGTCGGTACTGTCGCAACATTATTGCAAATGCTAAAGCTTCCTGATGGAACCGTTAAAGTGCTTGTTGAAGGATTGCACAGAGCTAAAGTAGATGATTTTGTCGAAACCAGAGCTTATTTTAGTGCCAATATATCACCATTAACTTCTGAAACAGTTGACGAAGTTGTAGATGACTATGAAGCCCTAATCCGATCAGCAATAGGTCAGTTTGAAGGCTACGTAAAACTCAACAAAAAAATTCCTCCAGAGGTGCTCAGCTCAGTATCAGGCATTGATGATGCTGATCAATTAGCCGATACAATGGCTGCTCATATGCCACTTAAAATTGCAGACAAGCAAAAAGTGCTTGAAATAAACAATGCAGCTAAGCGATTAGAATATCTGATGGCTCTGATGGAAGGTGAAATTGATCTTCTTCAAGTAGAGAAAAAAATCCGTTCGCGTGTTAAAAAGCAAATGGAAAAAAGCCAGCGTGATTACTATTTGAATGAGCAGATGAAAGCGATTCAAAAAGAATTAAATGAAGGTGATGAAGCACCAGACGAACTTGAAGAGATGGCTAGTCGTATTGATGAAGCAAAAATGCCTAAAGAAGCAAAAGAGAAGGCATTAAGCGAGTTGCAAAAGCTAAAAATGATGTCACCTATGTCTTCTGAAGCAACAGTAGTCAGAAGTTACATCGAATGTATGGTAAATGTCCCTTGGAAAAAGCGCAGTAAATTAAAACGAGATTTATCACTTGCACAAGAGGTTCTTGATAAAGATCATTTTGGTTTAGATAAAGTTAAAGAGCGAATTTTAGAGTACTTAGCCGTGCAACAACGTGTTAGCCAATTAAAAGGACCTATTCTATGTTTGGTGGGCCCTCCTGGTGTCGGTAAAACGTCGTTAGGTCAATCGATTGCAAAATCTACTGGTAGACAATATATCAGAATGGCACTTGGTGGTGTAAAAGATGAAGCTGAAATAAGAGGTCATCGAAGAACTTATATAGGCTCTTTACCTGGCAAAATTATTCAGAAAATGTCTAAAGTCGGTGTGAAGAACCCACTTTTTTTACTTGATGAAATAGATAAAATGTCTTCCGATATGCGTGGGGACCCTTCTTCTGCTTTGTTAGAAGTTTTAGATCCAGAACAGAATACCAGCTTTAATGATCACTACTTAGAGGTAGATTACGATTTATCTGATGTTATGTTTGTCGCAACGTCCAATTCAATGGATATTCCTGGGCCATTACTCGACAGAATGGAAGTCATAAGGCTTTCGGGTTATACAGAAGACGAAAAGCTTAATATTGCTCGTGATCACCTTGTAGAAAAGCAAATAGAGAGAAATGGTCTTAAATACAAAGAAATTTCCATCGAAGATAGTGCAATTATCGGCATCATTAGGTATTACACCAGAGAAGCAGGTGTACGAAGTCTTGAGCGAGAGATATCTAAATTATGTCGTAAAGTTGTTAAAGAAATCCTTCTGAATAAAAACCTAAAAAGCGTCACTATTAATCAAGATAACTTAAGTGAATATCTAGGTGTTCAGCGTTTTGATTATGGTAAAGCTGATGATAAGAATCGAATTGGGCTAGTTACAGGTTTAGCATGGACACAAGTAGGTGGAGAGTTACTGACTATAGAAACAGCTTCAGTGCCAGGTAAAGGTAAATTGTCTTATACAGGCTCTTTAGGTGATGTTATGCAAGAGTCTATTCAGGCTGCTATGACGGTTGTTCGAAGTCGAACCGAAAAATTTAGGATAAATGACGATTTTTATGAAAAACGTGATATTCATGTCCATGTTCCTGAAGGTGCAACGCCTAAAGATGGACCTAGTGCGGGCATAGGAATGTGTACGGCGCTCGTTTCAAGTTTAACAGGGAATCCTGTAAAAGCAGATGTTGCTATGACAGGTGAGATTACGTTACGTGGAGAAGTGCTTGCTATTGGCGGTTTAAAAGAAAAACTTTTAGCGGCTCATCGCGGTGGTATAAAAACTGTAATTATTCCACATGAAAATGAACGAGATTTAAAAGAAATCCCTGAAAATGTAAAAGCTGATTTATCTATTCACCCTGTTAAGTGGATTGAAGAGGTATTATCGATTGCGCTTGAGCAGCCTTTTGAAAAATGGAAGAAAGCTTAAGTTAGTTCAAAATATGTCTTTTTTTTGAAAAAAATGAAAAAAAATGAAAAAAAATGAAAAAAAATGAAAAAAAATGAAGATTTTGCTTTTCAAACGCTGAAACTATGCTAAGTTAAGTACGCTTATATCGCTATACCCCTTACTCAGTAGGAAGAACGGGCTAGGTGATAAGTATTTTAGAAGCAACGTTCGATGTTTTAATGAAGTAATAATAACCATTAAAGTTTTATTAAAATAAAAATGGAAAGCGTTGAATAATAACAATTGAAGGGGTAAATATTGTGAATAAATCTCAACTAATCGAAAAAATCGCATCTGGTGCAGACATCTCTAAAGCGGCTTCTGGTCGCGCATTAGATTCTTTAATCGCTGCAGTAACTGAAGAGTTACAAAGCGGTGAACAAGTTGCTTTAGTAGGTTTTGGTACTTTCTCTGTACGTGACCGTGCTGCTCGAACTGGCCGTAACCCACAAACAGGTGCTGCTATTGAAATTGCAGCAGCTAAAATTCCAGCTTTTAAAGCTGGTAAAGCATTAAAAGATGCTTGTAACGGATAATAAATTGCTAATATATAATTTGTTACTCAAGAAACCACCTATAAGGTGGTTTTTTTATTTATGAATACTTGTTTTTATAGATAAATTATTATTCGTTAATTGATTTTTGACTTTTTTAGCGACTTTATGCAGTAAAAATAAAACATCACGATAAATAAAATAAAAATTTGATTTATCGTGATGTTGTACTTCAAGCTTTGCGCTTCATCTGTTAAAATCGCGAGCAAGAGAAAATAATATTCGCAAAATTACGCGTTAAGATAAGAGATAAAGATGTTAGAAAATATAAGAGAAAGCTCACAGGGCGTAACGGCTAAGATCATACTTGGTTTGATTATACTAACTTTTGCTGTAGCGGGTATTGGAAGCTATACCAATACAGTTGACACTTCTGTTGCTACAGTTAATGGACAAAAAATTAGTCAAGCAGCTTTTAATAAAGCTTATCAGGCGCAACGAAATAGAATGATTCAGCAGTTTGGTGAAATGTTTGAAACACTGTCTAGCGATGCTAACTATATGGCTAACTTTCGCCAGGGCGTTTTAGATAACCTTATTAATGAAGTATTAATCGATCAAAACAACAATAGTCTGGCGATTAGAGTTTCAGATGAACGTTTAAAAGAAACGATTCGAACGATGCCAGAGTTTCAAGTTGATGGTGTATTTGATAATAACCGTTATTTAGCGATGATAACCCAAGCTGGTTTTTTTCAGTCTTCTGACTTTAGAGATTATCTACGCCTTGAAATGACGCGTCGCCAATTATCTCAAGCATTATTAGCAAGCGAATTTAATCTTCCTTATCAAGAATTACAGCAATCAAATTTACAAAGTCAAACACGTGATATTCGTTATGCTGTAGTTTCTTCAGAGCAATTTAAAACGACTGTTGAAATAACAGATGAAGCTATAAATGCATACTATAATGCAAACAAAATACGTTTTGAAAACAAAGAGCAAGTAAAAGTTGATTACATCACGCTTAATGTTAACGATATAGCTAAAACTATTGAAGTTACAGAAACTGAAGTAGAAGATTACTACCATTCTAATATCGCAAACTACAGCCAAGCAGAGCAGCGCAGGGTTTCTCATATCCTTTTTGAAAGCGGTGATGATGCTGAAGCGGCAAAAGCAAAAGCTGAAGCCGCGTTAGTTCGATTGAATGCTGGCGAAGAATTCGCTGTATTAGCGAATGAACTATCTGATGATACTTATAGTGGCGAGAATGGAGGCGACTTAGATTTCTTAGAAAAAGGCACAATGGAAGAAGCATTTGATAACGCGGCTTTCTCATTAGCTAATGAAGGTGATGTAACGCAGGTTGTTGAAACAAGCTTTGGTTTCCACCTTATTAAATTAACTGATATTAAGGTAGCTGTTACTCAACCATTAACTGAACTTAAAACAGAATTGCAAGAAAAGATCAGTACTGAAAAAGCACAAGACAAGTTTTACGAACTGCAACAAGAGATGGCAAGAGTAAGCTTTGAGTACCCAGATAGTTTAGAAGATGCAGCTAACGAGGTTAATGTGACTATTCAAACCTCACCTTGGTTATCTAAAGACTCAAATCAAGCACCATTTGACAGCGCTTTAGTTATAGAGGCTGCTTTCTCTGATTTAATTTTACAAGATAATGTGAACTCAGATCTTATCGAAGTGAATGATGACCTAGCTATTGTTTTACGTTTAAATACCTACAAAGAAGCGAGCACTAAACCACTTGCTGACGTTCAAGATGAAATTAAAACAACGTTAATCGCTCAAAAAGCAACAGAGAAAGCGAAAGAAACGATTGACGCTTTATTAAGTACTTTTAACGCAGGACAAGATATCACAGCTAAATTAACAGAGTTGAATACATCTTTTGTTGTTAAAGAAAAAGCTGGTCGCTCTGGTGTTGATTTAGACCAAAGTATCAGTCGTGAAGCATTTACTTTACCTCATCCTGTGGAGGGTAGCGTATCGGCTTCTAGTGTATCTTTATCAAACGGTGATTTTGCCCTTGTAGAAGTTCAAGCGGTTAATGCAGGTGTTGCTGATGTAAACCCTGCTTTAAGTCGACAGCAAACCTCTCAATTAGCGCAATCAGCTTACATGGGTTACATTAATTCATTGAAGGTGGATGCAGAGATAGTTCGTCGACAAATTGCAGAGCCAACGCCGACTTATTAAATTGAAATGCAAAAAAAAAGCGATAACTTTTCGGGTTATCGCTTTTTTTATGCGCTAAAGTTTCTATCTACTAACAATACTATTAAGTTATTGCTCATTTACACCGATCCATTTTCTATCGAATAACAAGATCATAAGTTTGAGGGGTTGGTATTAAAAGCTAGCGTTCATCAACAATTTCTTTGTCGCTTTATGTTGGGGGTTATTCATTAATTCAGTTGTTTTCCCATATTCAACTGCTTCTCCATTTTGAAGAACAAGCAAATCATCACTAAAGTGCTTAACAATGCCTAAGTTATGAGATATTAAAATATAAGCTAATCCCATCTGATCTTGTAAATCTAACAATAAATTAATCATTTGAGCTCTTAATGAGGGATCTAGTGATGCTAGCGCTTCGTCAAGTATAATAACCTGGGGTTGCAATATAATGGCTCTTGCTAAAGATATACGCTGTTTTTGCCCACCAGAAAACATATGAGGGTAAAAATTCATATGAGCGCCTAACAAACCCACTTTCTGTAAAGTACTACGTATATGTTGCTTTCTTTCAACTTCATTTAAATTGGTATTGAGTTTTAGCGGTTCATCGAGTAGATTTTCGATGGTGATACTTGGGTTAAGCGTTGTTCCTGAATCTTGAAATATCATTCGGACATGCTGGCATCTCTGTTTAAAAGAGCCTGATTTTAATAACTGTCCATTAAGTTTTATCTCGCCCTGGCTTGGCATCTCTGCACCCACCAGTAACTTTGCAAGTATTGATTTGCCTGAACCTGTCTCACCGATAATGGCAAGAGTTTTATTTTCTGCAACACTAAAAGATATATTGTTAAGCACCTTAACTTCTTTCTTGTGATACCAATGTCCTTTAAGCTTAAAGATCTTACTTAAGTTATTTACTTCGAGTAACTTTGCCATTAACGACACTCCTTAGCATTTAAAGCTTCAGTTTTTTTTGAAGATTTAGACGTTGTTAAAAGCGGGAAATGACAACTCACTTGATGACCATGAAAGTTTGTTCTTTTAGGTGCTTTTATACACTCTTGCTGAGCTCTAGGGCACCTTGGGCCTAATCGGCAACCTACGGGTAATTGCTCCAATAAAGGAATACTACCGGGTAGTGTTTTTAAGCGTGATTTAGCCACAACTTGAGAGCTTGATTTCGGGTTACTATCGACAAGTGCTCGTGTGTAGGGATGTAAAGGGGTGTTAAAAATTTGAGATGTTGTCCCACTCTCTACAAATTGACCGCTATACATAACGGTAATCGATTCAGTCCAGTTGGTTACTGTTTCTAAATCGTGGCTAATTAAGAGTACAGCCATGTTTTTTAATTGATTTAAACTGGCAAGTAAGCGAAATATTCTCGATTGATTTGCATTTTGCATTGAAGCTGTAGGTTCGTCAGCAATCAAAAGAATAGGCCTTCTAGCAAGAGCCATCGCAATCATAACACGTTGGCATAAGGCTTCAGTTAATTGATAAGGGTATGAACTTAAACAAAGTGTGTGTTGCTTAATACCTACTTTATGTAAAAGGTTAATAACCGCTTCTTTGCGTTGCTTTTGCTTTTGCCATAAGTAGCCAGGCAATGACTTTTCATCTATCGCTTCTGATAATTGCGCTAAAATTGTTGTGGTAGGGTCTAAACAGGCCATAGGCTCTTGAAATATCATAGCAACATCTCTAGAAAGTAGGGCTTTTCGTTCAGGTATCGTTAAACGAAGTAAATCTATTCCTCGCCAATGGAACCTGTCTGCATGTACATGCCATTTTTCATTCAATACCCCCATAATAGCTTGAGCCATTAATGATTTACCTGAACCAGATTCACCAACAATCCCCCTAACTTCTCCTTCTTTTATGGTTAAGCTGACTTTATCAACGGCAACAATATTACCACTTTCTTGCTTAAGCTCTATAGATAGGTTTCTAATATCAAGTATATTCATTACCTTTCCTTTCGCTTTTGAAGTGAATGGCGAACACCTTCACCTACTAAATTCGTTGAAACAACCGCAAACAATATGGCCAAACCAGGCAAGTATACAGTCCAAGGGGCTATATAAAATAAATCAAAACCATTCGCTAAAATTGCTCCCCATTCAGGTAAAGGAATTTGAGCACCTAAGCCTAAGAAGCCGAGTGTAGCTATATCTAGAATAGCCGCAGATTGAGCTAACGTAGCTTGACTCATTATTTTTTCAACAATATTGGGTAAAACAGAATAATACAACACTCTAAAAGGGCTAGCGCCATCTAATTTTGAAGCAAGCACGTAATCTTTTCTAAATTCTTCTTTTACCGCATACCGGGTTATATGGATGAATTGAGGGATAAGTACAATGACAACCGCAATAGCGGTATTAGCCACGCCAGGTCCAAGAATTGCGACGATAATAATCGCAAGCAGTAAAGAAGGTATTGATAAAACAACATCAAGAAAATGATTTAATACGCTTGATTTAACCCCTTTAGTCAAAGCTGACAGCGAGCCTATGACGACTCCAATGACAAGTGCTATCATGACGATTATAAAGCTTATGCCAAAAGTGAGTGAGCTACCATACATTAATCGAGAAAGCATATCCCTACCAAGTTCATCGGTGCCCAGTAGAAAGCTAATATTCCCATCATCATGCCATGCAGGCGGTAACAAAATTGAATCTAGATGCCTTTCTATAGGGGGGTAAGGCGCCAAAGCAGGTGCAAATATAGCAAGTATGGCAAAAAAAATCATACCAATCAGACCAATCATCGCAACAGGCGATTTTTGGAAAGAATGTAAGAACTGCATGGTTGGTGAAGGAAAAATTTCCTCCTGATAAATTTTATCTTTTGCCATTTTTAGCCTTTTACTTTTAAGCTTCCTATTTTATGAGGGGTGTATATAGTTTTATTGCTTAGCTGAAATATTATTTTTTACTCTCGCCAAAGGGTTTAATGCAGCATAAAGGAAATCAGTTAAAATATGCACAATAAAAATAAAACAAGAAAGTACAAGCAGCCCATTTTGAATTGCACTGTAATCTCTTTGGTAAATACTTTCTATTAACCACCGACCAATTCCGGGCCAGCTAAATATAACTTCGGTTACCATTGCAATAGTGACTAAGTTAGCAAACTGTAGGCCTACATGCCTAATTATTTGAATTAAAGAGTTTCTTATAGCGTGTCTAAATATTATTTGATTAAAAGTGAGTCCTTTAGCACTAACCGCTTTAATATAACTCGTAGCAAGAACTTCTATCATAGCTGTTCTTGCTAAACGAATAAAAACGGTCGCTGGTGCTACAGATATAACCATAGCCGGTAAGATGATATGAGAAATAGCATCCCAAAAAGCTTGCCATTTATAAATATTGTCGCTGATTAAAATATCAATAAATTGAAAGCCCGTAACAAGCTCTATTTCGAATAGCAAACTTAATTGTCCTGCGCTAGGAAACCAACTTAAACCAATTGAAAAAAATAAGATAGCTAATAACCCTAACCAGAATACAGGGATAGAGTAACCGAGCATGGCAATTGAAAGAATGATGTTATCTGTTTTTTTGTTATGCTTTATAGCGGCGATAAAGCCAAGTGGAATACCCACAGCCATTGCTATGAACAACGCCAGAAGACTTAACTCGATGGTTGCAGGTAATAAAGTTAATATTTCCTGACTAATTAGTGATTGACTCGCCATCGATACACCAAAATCCCCTGTGAAAATATGTTTTAAGTAAATCAGGTACTGCCAAATGATACTTTTATTCGTTTGATATTGTTCTTGAAGGGCAAGCAAGCGTTCTGGCGAAGCATTAATTTCACCTGAAAGATTAACCAAAGGATCACCAGGAAATAAAAAAGCTAATGAAAATGAAACAATCGTAAGGAGTAACATTGTAAAAAAGAATAAACTCAGGCGTCTTAAGGTAAATATCAACAAACTAATTTACCTCACTTTTATCTTTAACCGTGGGCATATTTTTATTTTCTATATTATGCATGGTGTCAGACTTTTTACTCGTCAACTTACTAACATCACGAAAGCTCACCCCACCAAATGATTGTAAAATATCTCCTTTGATCTGTTTTGTTCTTGCTTGGTACCTTTTCGAATGTGCAATCGGCACAAGAGGCTTTTCTTCGTCTATTATTTTCATAGCCTCTAGATAAAAGGCTTTACGCTCTGTCATATCAGTTGTTTGTCGTGCATCGTTTATCGCTTTATCATAATTTGGATTACACCATAGCGCTTTATTACTACCCGTTTTAGTGGCAGGGCAGCTTAAAATAGGTGAGAACAGGTTATCGGGATCGGGGGGATCTGCAGACCAGCCGAGCAGAAAGGTATCATGCTCACCCGCCGCTAAACGTTTTAAAAAGGTGTTCCATTCATAACCATCAACAATGTTTACCTTGATGTTTATGGCGAGTAAATCTGCTTGGATAAGCTTAGCCATATTAATTGCGTTGGGATTATAGGGCCTTTGTACAGGCATAGCCCAAATATCCATGCTAAAACCGTTCTCATAGCCTGCTTCGTTTAGCTTTTCCTGTGCTAGTGCAATATTATAAACTTGGACAGGTATTTCATTGCTGTAAGCCCAAGAACTCTTAGGGATAATTGATTTTGCAATATCGGCTTGGCTTTTATAAACAGCTTTTAAAATAGCTTCCTTGTCGATAGCTAGAGCGATAGCTTGCCTGACAAGTTTATTGTTAAAAGGTACTTTGCTTGTATTGAAGCCAAAATAGCTAATATTGAGTGAGGTAACTTCTTCTAATTGTAAGGCTGGATCTTCTGAAATAGTTTTATGGGCAATAGGATATGCGATCACATCACACTCATTGGCAAGTAATTTGGTTAGTCTACTCGTTTGTCTTGGTGTTATATCATAAACAAGTTGTTCAATATTATTGTTACCAAGCCAGTAGCTTTCATGCTGATAATATCGAATAACTGAACCAACACGGTATTCCTTAAATTTGAAAGGGCCTGTCCCGATAGGGTACATATCAATTTGGGGTAGAGAGTTTTCAGCTATGAGCTTATCACCATATTCTTTGGATAATATTACGGCAAAGTCTGATGCGAGATTTGCTAGAAAAGAGCTATCTGAATGAGTTAGGTGGAATCTAACCGTATAGTCATTAATCTTTTCTATACGCTCTACCGTTTTATCAAACTCGATATTTTGAAAATAACCATAACTGCCTCCTGAGATATAATGATAGGGGTGATCCTCATCGATTATGCGATTAAAGCTAAAAAGAACATCGTCAGCATTGAGCTCTCTAGTTGGAGTAAAATATTCAGTACTGTGAAAAGTTATGCCTTTTTGCAAATATAAGGTGATTTTCTTGCCGTCTTTGGTCGTATGCCATGTCTTAGCTATGCTTTCTGTTAGTTGGTTATCTGCGCCTTGAAAGCGAAATAAACGGTTATATAACTGGTTCGATGTGGCATCGATGGTTGTACCAGAAGTGATAAGTTGTGGGTTAAAAGTTTCAGGTGAGCCTTCAGAGCAGTATATTAAACTTTGCTCTGACAAAGAGAGGTTGCTGTCTTGGTCGCAGCCCATCAATAAGGCAGAAAAAAACAAAATAATGGCAACGTTATAACGACAATGGTTTAACATTTTGCAATGACCCATACTTTATTATATTCCAATTTTTATTATGCTCGATAAAGAGTTGGGCATTAATTATCCCTCATTTTGAAGGCTAGAGTCGAGTAAATTGTATTTTTTTAAATAACCTCTTAGTTGATGATAGGTTAAATTCAAGGCTTCTGCCGTTTTCTTTTGATTGAATTGACAATGAGATAAAGCGGCTTTGATTAAATCAATTTCATATGCTTGAGATAATAACTTTAATGATTGCGGGAAAGAAACTTGCTCCTTCATGAAAGCGTTTGCTAAGCCACTTGTTTGGTTATTTGTTTGATTATTTGTTTGTGCAGGTGCCGAATCTTCTGAAACATAGATGTCATTATGGTGCTCAGATCCTTTTTCGCCTTTCAAGCTACTTGTGTCGTCGGGAGAAGAGCGTCTATCATTTGTTCTTACATTTTGTGTTGGTCTAAACGGCGACTCGAATGGGTCAATGACTAAATCATGAACTGGCAAGTGGGGGTTGTTGCAACGGTAAACACTTCGTTCTACAACATTTTTAAGTTCTCGAATATTACCAGGCCAACTGTATTCGAGTAAGCTACGTTTTGCTTTTTCAGTGAAGCCACTAAATAATTCAAACTCTAATTCTCTCGCCATATTCATAGCGAAATGTTCGGCTAGCATTAAGATATCTTCAAGGCGTTCTCTTAATGGCGGCAAGGTAATAACATCAAAAGCAAGTCGGTCAAGTAAGTCGGCTCTAAATTCACCTGATGAAGCCAGGGTGGGAAGGTCTTCATTGGTAGCTGCGACTAACCTTACGTCTGTAGTGATTGGTCGTGAACCACCAACTCTTTCAAATTCACCATATTCGACAACACGCAATAATTTCTCTTGAATTAAACCAGAGGTATTCGCTATTTCATCCAAAAACAAAGTACCTTTATCGGCACGCTCAAAACGACCTTCATGGCGTTTACTTGCTCCTGTAAAAGCACCAGAGTCATAACCAAAGAGTTCAGTTTCAAGTAAATTCTCATTAAGGGCTGCACAATTCAATTTTAAATAACTCTGCTCCCAACGCTTAGATAGGTAATGTAGCCTTGCAGCAACAAGCTCTTTACCTGTACCTCTTTCGCCAATGATAAGGACAGGTTTAGTTAAAGGAGCTATTTGAGATATCTGTTCTAAAACTTCTAGAAAACTATTAGATTGTCCTAAAAGGTTATCCTGTTTTTTGAAGCGCGCCATTGTTAGACCTAATATCTGGTTTATTTCACTAATAAATAGTTTATTTCATTAACGCGTTTGATGAAAGTAATTTTTATAATTACTTTTTATATTGTTAATCATGATGTTATGGTTAGTTGTAATTGTGGCGTGAAAGATGAATGTAACTAAAGCAGTAAAGTCGTGATAGCAAATGCAATAATTGCATTGCAAGTGCTCAATTGTTAACTCATCATGCTTTAAAATTTACGTTAACTCATCAAACTAATAAGAGGTAGTACCATGGGGATTTTTTCAAGATTTACAGATATTGTTAATTCAAATATAAACAGCATACTTGATAAGGCTGAAGATCCAGCAAAGATGGTTAGACTTATTATTCAAGAAATGGAAGATACACTTGTCGAAGTGAGAACAACGTCAGCTAAAACATTGGCAGATAAAAAAGAATTAACGCGTCGTGTCACGCATTTTGAAAATACAGCACTGCAATGGCAAGAAAAAGCAGAGCTGGCTTTAACTAAAGATCGCGAAGATTTAGCACGCGGAGCTTTACTTGAAAAGAAAAAATGCAATGAAAGTGCTGTTGCTCTTGTTGAAGAGTTAACACTCATTGAAGAGCATATTGCTAAGCTTCAAGATGAAATTGCACAGCTTCAAGAAAAATTAGCAGATGCAAAAGCTCGTCAAAAAAGTATTGTTATGCGCGAAAAAACGGTAAATTCTCGTTTAAAAGTTAAAAAGAATATTGAAAACAACCGTGTTAATGATGCACTAACTCGTTTTGATAGCTACGAAAGAAAAATAGATGATATCGAAGCGCAAGTTGAGTCCTATGACATGGGAAGTAAAACATTAGCGGATGAAATTGCCGATTTAGAATCTAACGAAAAAATAGATGATGAATTAGCACAAATGAAAGCGAAGTTAAAAAAGTCTAAATAAAGCTTATGTTAGAGCCCTATATTTATATTATTAGTACGTATATAAAAATAATAAATAATAAATAATAAGTGAGTTACTATACGACTTACTTATCGAAAAAGAATTTAAGGAGAAAAAATGAACGAATTTATCATGGTACCAATGGTTGTTTTTATGGTTATAGTCGCTCCTATATGGATTGTGATGCATTACCGTAGTAAGAGCCAAGTAAGCCAAGGATTAACTGATTCAGAATATCAGCAACTTTCAGAGCTTTCTGAAATGGCAGATATAATGGCTGATAGAATTAAAGCCCTAGAAGCCATTTTAGATGCGGAGACACCTGATTGGAGAAGTAAATTATGAGTAAGCCAAGAGGTCAATTATACCGAATACCAAATCAAGGAAAAATAGCAGGTGTTTGTGCTGGTCTTGCAGAATATTTTTCTTGGGAAACTTGGCTTGTAAGAATACTTGTTGTTTCAGGTGTTTTATTTGGTATGCCATTTCTTATTCCCATTTATATAGCAGGGTGGTTTATATTAGATAAAGCACCGGGAAGTGAAAAAGTTGTAAAGGCTTCTAACAAAAGTTCCTCTGATGATAATATATCGCAAGAATCTATTAAAGTTAAAGCCAGAATTTGGCAAGCAGGTGAGCCACCAAGACAAGCTTTTCATGATATTAAAAGAAAGTTTCGTGTATTAGAACGTCAACTGCGCTCTGTAGAACAATATGTGACATCATCTGAGTTTACGGTTGCTAGAGAAATCAACAAACTTTAATCGATAATTCTGATCAAGTGTGTGAAAGCTAGGGCTCGATGCGCTTGCTCAATTATTTCCCTGTAGCTTATTTAGCTAGTCACGCTTTTTCTTAAGCACCAATAATGCCTATAATTCTTAACTGTATATGCAAAGTTAACTTGTTTTTCAATTGAGAAAATTTACTTCTTACAGAAAGTAAGGTAAAAAGAATAGTGCGTTAAAAGTAATTTACGGAGTTAGTTATCAATCGTTTAGATAAATTAAAAAGCAAAGCGAATGAGTTAATTCGACGCTCTTTTGATCAGCATATAACCCTCGCTGTAACAGGGCTTAGCCGTAGTGGGAAAACCGCCTTTATAACGTCATTTGTTAATCAGCTTATTAATGAAGGCAATTCAAGCCAGTTAGCTTTTTTTGATCCAGTACACCAAAACCGATACATTGCTGCTAAGCGTGTGCCTCAAGCAAACTTGTCTATTCCTCGGTTTGATTATGAGAATGCCATTTCTGCCTTTAATCAGGAAATACCAAGCTGGCCAGAGCCTACTCAGGGTATTAGTGAGCTCAGGTTAGCAATTCGTTACCAACCAAAAGATTCTTTATTAAAATACTCAGGTGAAATGGCGACATTGTATGTTGACCTAACGGATTACCCGGGTGAATGGTTATTAGATTTACCTATGTTAAATCAAACCTACCAACAATGGTCTGAACAAATGCATAGCTTATTGATGGCAGAGCCACGTCATGCTCATGCCAAAGAATTTATAGATAAAGTGGCTAAGCTTGATCCACTAAAAGTAGTTAGTGAAGAGTTCCTTGCACAGCTTTCTCAAGAATATACTCAGCTGCTACATATTTTTAGACACCAATTAGGTTTATCGGTCATTCAGCCAGGACGTTTTATTTTACCTGCAGAACTTGCCGGTGCACCTATTTTAGAATTTTTCCCTTATCCTGCTTTTAAGAATATCAACGCAGATGAATACCAAAAGGCACCTGATAATAGTTTTATTGGGATGTTAAGGGCTCGCTTTATTGAGTATAAAGAAGAGGTGGTAAAAAAGTTTTATAAGAAACACTTTGTGCGTTTCGATAGACAAATTGTATTAGTCGATTGTTTAACACCTTTAAACACTAGCTCAGAGCAGTTAGGGGCCGAGAGTTATAACGACGTTGAGCTAGCCATGTCAATGTTGCTTGAAAGTTATCAGTACGGAAAGTCAGGATTATTCTCTCGGTTATTTTCACCGAAAATTGATAAGCTTTTATTTGCAGCAACCAAGGCTGACCATGTCACCCCAGAGCAACATAGCCCAATGGTTTCTTTACTAAATCAACTTATCTATCAGAGTAAACATCGTTTAGATTATGAAGCGATAGATATTAAGACATTAGCCATTGCTTCGGTTAAATGCACAACATCAGGCGTTAGTTTGCATAACGGTAAACGCTATCCTGTTATTCAAGGGATTGTTAGCGAAAATAAAGAACTAAACAATTCAGAAAGTGACAATGGGCATCAGCGGCAAGTGAACACAGGTAAAAAAGTCACTGTTTTTCCAGGTTCAGTGCCTGAAAAGCTCCCCACAAAAGCTTTTTGGAAAGAAGCTGATTTTAACTTTATTGCTTTTTCTCCTAGTCAACGCATTGAAAGAAATGAATGTTTACCACATATTCGTATGGATCAAGTTCTACAGTTTTTATTAGCGGATAAAATGACATGACACAGCTACCCAAAGAACAAGATAAACAACCGCAGCATAATAACGAAATGTCTTCCACAAAGGAAACGAAAACGTTTGACCAACATCAACAGCAGATTTTATTCAATGAATCAGAGTTGTTAATGACAGATGAACAATTAATAAGGCAAGATACCAAAGGCCAGGGACAAATTATTTTTAATAATGATGATTATATGCCTGTTTCTGATGATATGGTCTCAACCAGTCTTGTAGCGGATAATAAACAGTCAGTGATGTATAAAGCCAAAAAGCCAAGTTGGTTATTAAGGGGTATTGTTAGTTTGTTTATCGCTGTAATAGGTTTTGAACTAGTCGACTTTTTCTTGGTAGGCTTTACTCAATCGCCTGTTATTACCAGTTTATGGGCTTTAATTTTAGCTGGGGTTACAACATTGGCAGGAAGCGCTTTATTAAGAGAGTACATTAGCTTAAAGCAGTTTAAACGTAGGGAGGTTTTAAAAGAGCAAGCGCAAACGTTATTAATTAAAACAGAAGCCAATTATGACAGTGTTATTGTTGACCTTGCAGAGTCTGAAGGTGCTTTAAATGTAGAAAGTTTTTGTCAAAAAATATCTGATAATCTACCATGTGACCTAGTTCAAGAACAAGAAGAAGCATGGCAAGCCATTTTAGCAGGTGACCATAGCGATGCAGAGCTTGTTCAACTATATTCAAGAGTCGTCTTAACAAAGGTTGATGACAAAGCATTAACTGAAGTGACTAAGTACTCGACAGAAGCGATAGCGCTTGTTGCTTTAAGTCCTTTTGCAGTCTTAGATATGTTAATTATGCTGGTTCGTAATTTGAAAATGATTAATAAGATTGCAGGCTTATATGGCCTTAAACTAGGTTACTGGAGTCGCATTAAATTAATCAAGCAGGTTTTTATCAATATGGTTTATGCAGGAACCAGTGAGTTGATAGCTGATTTTGGTAGTGAAATGATAGGTGCAGATTTACTTGGAAAGTTATCTGGACGCTTAGCACAAGGTTTAGGTGCGGGGTTACTAACCTCTAGATTAGGAATAAAAACGATTGAGCTATGTCGCCCAATCCCTATGGATGAAAAGCCAAAATTAAGTCAAGTACGCAAAAAAATGTTGACTGCCATAAAGGGATTACTCGCCAATAAAACCTCATAGTACTCATCATCAGCGTACAGCAATTATTACACTTTGAATAAAACTTGTACGCGACATATTTTTCAAATACTTCCATTGCTCTCACAAATTGCTTTAATATGAAATTAACTAAGGCAGTGATCACATTTTCTTTTAGAGACCTATTCACTTTCTCTTGAACAGTGCTAAACAACTTTATTTAAATGTTATTAATACTGCGCTCCAGTTACTTTTAAGTTCTAATAATAAATTAAAAGTAACTGACACTTAATAAGGTTGAGTTTATGAAAACCACAACGACTGTTAAAGCCAAATTAAAAAAACAAGACACAGGTAAAATAAATACTAACGCAAGTAACAAAACAAGTAATAAGAAAAGTGCCTATATTTCCAAGCAGCCTGATGAACATGGTTACATCACTTGGTCTAATGCTGAGAATTTGATTTGGAACAAGTTAATACAGCGACAGTTATCACAAGTTCAAGAAATTGCATGTGATGAATATTTACTTGGCTTAACAAAGTTAAACCTTCCTTTAGATAGAATTCCACAATTGCAAGAGGTAAGTGCGGTACTTAGCGAGACAACGGGTTGGCAGTGTTATCCAGTGCCTGCTCTGATTGGTTTTGGAGAATTTTTTAAGCTCTTATCAGAAAGAAAGTTTCCTGTAGCGACATTTATTCGTAATGAAGAGGAATTAGATTACTTACAAGAGCCTGACATTTTTCATGAAATTTTTGGACATTGTCCTCTTTTAACAAATCAATCCTTTGCTGACTTTACACAAGCCTATGGTCAAATGGGATTACACGCAAGCAAAGAGCAAAGGGTCTTTTTAGCTCGTCTATATTGGTTTACGGTAGAGTTTGGTTTAGTTCAAACAAAGCAGGGACTTAAAATCTATGGCGGCGGCATTCTTTCTTCTCCAAGTGAGAGTTATTATGCTTTAAACAATAAAAGTATATCGCTTAACCCTTTATCGAAATCAAATGTACTTGATGTACTTAGAACACCATATCGAATTGATGTCATGCAACCTGTATATTTTGTATTAAGTCACTTAAATGAACTTAATTCGATAAGAGAATATGAAGTAGACGAGGTGATGCAACTAATCGAGCAAGCAAAGTCGCTGGGGTTATTTGAGGCAAAATTTGATACTAAAAATGTAAATTAGCTTTATGATGAAGATAATATAAGTGATGGTTTAATCGTTTATTATATAAATATATAAATAGTGAAATAGGAAATATAAAATGTCAGAACAATTAGCAAAACAAGCCTGTAAAGCCTGCCATAGCGATGCTCCAAAGGTAACAGAACAAGAGTTGGCGGAGTTAATTGCCTTAATACCAGACTGGACGCCAGTGGTAAGAGATAAGGTAATGATGCTGGAAAGAGTTTTTACCTTTAAAAACTATAAGCTTGCCTGGGCTTATGCAAATAAAGTTTCTGAGCTTGCAGAGGCTGAATTTCACCATCCTTCCATTTTATTGGAATGGGGAAAAGTTACTGTAACTTATTGGACACATGCAATTGGTGGCTTACATAAGAATGACTTTATTTGTGCCGCTAAAACAGATGCGTTACTTGATTAAAGCTTCTTTAATAAAGTTTTTCCATTGTAAGTTAAAGAGTAAAGCAGAGAGATAAGTAAAGTTTAACAAAAATAATTAAATACTGAGGAAGCTAAAAAGCTCCTGTTGAGTAGCCTGACCTATAATCTTTTGCGAGGTTATTGTAAAACGGAACAGGTATATCTCGATAGGGGCTTTTTTATTGTACAAAATAGTTTACAATGAAGTTGCGTTCAATAAAAGCCTTTCCATTTGGAGGGCACTTAATTTGTTGATCAAAAAAACAAAACAAGAAAACAAAAATAAATCAAAAGATCATGCTGCATTGGGTATGAATATATTACGAGTTAAAGCTTACAAAGGGGAAACGATGAGGTTAGAAATTACTTGTCATGATCAAATTGGTATTGGTCAAAGTGTTTTAGGTGTTTTTGCTGAGCATAATATTAATGTACTCGGTATAGAGCTGAGACATTCTCGCAGTATTTTTGTAAATATTCCAACGCTCGAATTTGAAAATTTAGCGAAATTTATGCCTAAATTACGTTTAATTGAAGGTGTTGAGGATGTTAAAACAACACCTTTTATGCCATCCGAACGAGAAGAAAATCAATTAAGTACTATTATAAAAACGCTTCCAGATCCTTTTCTATCAATTAATGCCAAAGGAAATATTTTAATTGTTAATAATGCCGCAAGACATTTAATTGGTGCTAAAGAAGAAGGCATTCTCGGCGAACATATCGGAGAGATACTTAAAGGATTTAATTTTACTCGATGGTTAGAAAGCAAGGATGTGTTGGCACAAACACGCCGTTTACGTTGCAAAAATGAAGACTTCTTCGCTGATATCATGCCAATCCATGTTGACGATGATAATGATTGTGAAAATCAGAAATCGGGCAGAAGTTTAGCTGGCGCTGTGCTTATACTTAAATCTGAAATGCGTCTTGGGCAACAAATTAATGCCTTCAAACAATTTGATGATAGCAATTTTAAAGGCATTCAAGCTTCAAGTAGCTCGATGAGAAAAGTGGTTCGAGAAGCCAAGCGCATGGCACTGTTAGACTTAGCCATTTTAATCTCAGGTGAAACAGGCACAGGAAAAGAGCTTATTGCAAGAGCATGCCATAAAGCAAGTGCACGTGCCGAAAACCCCTTTATGACGTTGAATTGCGGTGCCTTACCAGACGATGTTGCAGAGTTTGAATTGTTTGGAGTAGGGGAGAAGGGCAACGAAGAGAGTAAGTTAGGTATATTTGAATTAGCTGATGGCGGTTGCGTATTTCTTGATGAAGTCAGTGAAATGTCAGAGAAATTGCAAAGTAAGTTGTTGAGAGTTATACAAAATGGAAGTTTTAGACGAGTAAATTCTGAACAAGAAATTACTGTGGATGTACGTGTTATCAGCTCTACAAATAAAGATTTACTAAGCTTAGTTTCTAAAGGCGAATTCAGAGAAGATCTTTATTATCGACTCAATGTCTTTGGTCTAGATATCCCGTCTTTAAGAGAAAGAAAAAGTGATATTCTGGCTTTAGCGGATCATTTTGTTAAAGCAGCAACTCAACGGGTTGGTCGCAGCCATTTATTTATTTCTGATGCCTGTAAAGAGTTCATTTTACATTATCCTTGGCCTGGTAATGTCAGACAATTAGAGAACGTCATTACACGAGCAGCATCTCTTATAGAAGGAGATGATATCGAGATAGAACATTTGCAACTACCTGCATATACCCGTGAGGATGGGTACTTGGATCAGGAGTTTGAAGGCACCTTAGACAATGCAGTTAAAAATTTTGAATCGGATTTACTTCGTAAACTCTACCCTGCCTACCCTAGTACAAGGCAATTAGCTAAGAAATTGGGGCTAAGTCATACTGCTATAGCAAATAAACTGCGAGAATACGACATCAATAAAAAAACCGTTAAAATCTGATGTCTTTAAACTTGTTAAGATTGATGGTGTGGAAATTTAAGCGTAAAGAATTCATGCCATTAAGCTTATTTAAAATAATGAAGACTGATTTGATGTTCTATTAAAAAAAAGTAGAATCTACCTATCGATTAATTATCCTTATGTCGGGATAGCTCGAGATAAAAGTTTACTTACAATTTTAAGAAAAGCCTCTGTATATAAAGAAAGAACTAATTTTATCAATATATAGTTTTTATCTATATAGTTTAAAAATATATCAGTAGTCAATTATAACTCATCCAACTTCTTGATGAGTTATAGATATATGTTGTTGATACTTAATTTCTTTATCTAGCCATTTCTTATTTTTATTAATTTAAGGCGTCACATGAAATTAGCTACATTAAAAAATAAAACACGCGATGGCGAATTAGTCGTCGTGAATAAGTCATTAAGTTTAGCTGTGGTTGTTAGTGCAATATCACCTACATTACAAAGCGCTATTGATAACTGGGATGAAATATCTCCTCAATTAGAAGAGGTTTATCAGTCTCTTAACGCGGGTAATATTGAAAATACCATTCCATTTGAAGAAGCTTCATGTGAATCTCCACTACCACGTGCCTATCAGTGGGCCGATGGTAGTGCCTATGTAAATCATGTTGAACTTGTTCGAAAGGCAAGGAATGCAGAAATGCCAGAAACGTTTTGGACAGATCCATTAATGTACCAAGGTGGCTCAGATGCCTTTATTGGTCCAAGAGATGATATCCTTGTCGCCAGTGAAAAGTTTGGAATAGACTTTGAATCGGAAGTTGCTGTGATAACTAATGACGTGCCTATGGGCGCATCCCCTCAAGAAGCTTCTAAGCACATTATACTGATGATGCTTGTCAACGATGTATCATTAAGAAATCTTATTCCTGCAGAATTAGCAAAAGGTTTTGGTTTTTTCGGTTCTAAACCATCAAGTGCTTTTTCTCCTGTAGCGGTTACACCTGATGAACTAGGTGGTGCATGGGACGGTGCTAAACTTCATTTACCATTAACTACTCATTTAAATGAAAAGATGTTTGGGCAACCAAATTGTGGTGTCGATATGACATTCGATTTTCCTACCATTGTGGCTCATGCAGCTAAAACACGGCCATTATCTGCTGGCTGTATTGTTGGCTCTGGCACCATTTCTAACTATGATCGCTCTGCGGGATCAAGTTGTTTAGCTGAAAAACGTATGCTAGAAATTGTTGCAGATGGCGAAGCAAGCACATCATTTATGCAATTTGGTGATACGGTACGTATAGAAATGTTTGATGAAGTAGGGCTAAGCATTTTTGGTGCTATTGACCAACGTGTTGTTGAATATAAAAGCTAAAAGAAAAAATATAGTAGGTACCTCATGAAATTATATGGTTATTGGCGATCTAGTGCTGCATATCGTGTTCGCATTGCACTTTATCTTAAAGATATTGCTTTTGATGATATTTCAGTTCATTTGGTAAAAGACGGGGGAGAGCAACATAAGTTTTCGTACCAGCAATTAAATCCAAATGAACTCGTGCCTACTTTAGTTGACAATGATTTTGTACTTCATCAATCGATAGCTATTATTGATTACCTTGAACAGCTTTCATCAGGTGTAAATGGTGTTGACTCTCTTTATCCTGAACAAGCAAAAGAAAGAGCCAAGGTTCAAGCGTTTTCACTCGATATAGCTTGTGAAATACACCCCTTAAATAACTTACGAGTTCAACAGTATTTAAGTCAAGAAATGGCTTGTGACGATGCTAACAAAAGTCAGTGGATAGTGCATTGGATGTCAACAGGGTTTAAAGCGATTGAGCAACAACTTGAAAGTACTGCAGGGCTGTATTGTTTTGGTGATAAGGTCACCTTGGCTGATATCTGCTTAATTCCTCAAATATATAATGCGAAACGATTTAAGGTGGATATGACGTGTTACCCTTATATAAATAAAGTGGTTGAAAACTGTCTTGTTTTACCTGCATTTATTAAGGCTCTCCCTGAGAATCAAAAAGACGCAACGCTTTAATATTCACACAACCAATATCAATAAAAATTATATATCGGTGTTTTGGTCTTTTACATAAAGAAACAAAATAATTGCCTATTTCTTAGGCGCTTCTATTGCATCCTCATTAAAAAAAGATAACACTTTAGAAGTCTTTCACATTTTATATTTTCCGTTCCTAATTAACATATTGATATTAAGGTAGTTATGAGTAAAGAATCTCCAGATCAAAAAAATAACTCTTCAAACGACAATGTACAAAACCCACCTGAAGCATCACGAGAACTTAATTCAGGAGGCTTTAGTGCTGATGCTTCTGAAAAACTCTCAAATTCAAACGTCAATTTAGGCTCCAACTCTGCGCCTAACTCTGAAAGAGAACAAGATCAGAAATCACCTTGGCCTATCATTATAGGAATTATAATACTCGCCATAGTGTTTGCCTGGTTCTTTGGCTTTAAAAATAATGATGAGCCATTGACTAAACTTGAGTCAGTAAAACCTGAAATAGCTTTGATTGAAGGTGCTAAGCAAGCTAAACCTGATGGGTTAGCGGCAGTAGAAAGAAATGATATTGACAAGAAAGTGATTGAAGCAGAGCCGGTAACTCCTCAAAAACCAGTCATTGAACTACCTAGACTAGATGATAGTGATGAAACTGTTAAGTTAAGATTAGCCACTTTAACTTGGCGTACAGAGCTATTAAAGCTGGTAATAGACGATGATATGATCAGGCGGATTGTGGTTTTTACAGATAACTTCAACCAAGGGTTTATCTCTTATAGGCACAGCCCTTTCAAGCGACCAGAGCAGAAGTTTACCACACTAGACGAAGACGCTATAACCAATGCACAAGGTGTTCAGTCTTGGGTAATAAGGGATGGCCAAACAGAGCGCTTTAATGAATATGTAGATTTATTGAGATCGTTCAATCAAGAACAACTTGTTCAAGCTTATAGTGATTTTGAACCTTTATTTGAAGAGGCTTACCAAGAATTAGGTTATGAGGGAGAGTATAAAGATGTATTGCTCGAAGTCATTGAAACAATCTTAGATACAGAGTTAACAAATGATCCACTAGCGGTTATTAGACCCAGTGTTATGTATAAATATCAAGATAAAGAAATAGAATCCCTAACTGATGCAGATAAGCTATTACTAAGATTAGGTAAAGAAAACTTACTGGCGGTTAAATCTGTTTTGTTTGAGCTTAACGAAGCGCTTTCACAATAATATACCCGTTTGAGTAAATATATGTTCTACTTCATAGCTAGAGAAAATTGCCAAGTATAAGACATTTTTTAAGTAACTAGATGTTCATGACAAAATGCTCAGGATAATATGCTCCTGTATTATCTCATATGTTACATCCTGTATCGCCTGCATCGTCTAATAAGCTGCATCCATGTAGCTTAATTATTAAAGAAATAACGAAGTAGTTGGTGATTTTAACAAGTAGAAATGATCACATCATTAAATCACGTTTAAAGCTTAAACCTTTAAGTTTAGGGCCTGAAGCTTAAAAAAGGGCTTTGAATAATATATTCAAAGCCCTTTTTATTAGTTACCACTTAACTGCTTTAATTTAGACAGATAAACCATTTAAAGAGAAGAAATTTGAGCCTTCTGAGCTAAAATCTTTTCAAGCGTTGATTCTGCTTCTGCCAATTTTGCTTTTTCTTTATCAATAACCGCTGCTGGCGCTTTGCCAACAAAGCTTTCGTTGCCTAATTTGCCACGAGTACGTGCAGCGTCTTTTTCAAGCTTCTCAATCGCTTTATCTAAACGGGCTATTTCAGCTTCTTTGTTGATAAGGCCTGCCATAGGGATTAATACTGATAAGTCGCCAACAATCGCAGAGGCACAAGCAGGCGCTGCTTGATCAGCTAAGTTAGTAATGCTCTCTAATTTAGCTAAAGACAATAAAAACTGCTCATTTTCTTGCAGCCTACGTTGATCATTTTCATTAACATTCTTTAGTAAAACAGGTAATGGCATACTCGGAGAGATATCCATTTCGCCACGAATATTACGGATGGCAACGATAAATTGCTTCACCCATTCTAAATCATCAATAGCCGTTTGATCACATTTAGCTTCATCGAATACAGGGAAAGCTTGGGTCATGATGCTTACTGACTCATCCTTAGCTTCTGAAGTGGCATTAAAGTCACTCAACGGCTGAACCCTTTGCCAAATCGTTTCTGTGATAAATGGCATAATCGGGTGCATTAAGCGTAGCAAACTTTCTAATACGTTCACTAAAGTATGACGAGTACCACGTTGCTGAGCTTCACTCGATTGCTCTTCAGATTTAGGGAAAAGTACCGGTTTAGTTAACTCTAAGTACCAGTCACAAAATTGGTTCCAAGTAAATTCATATAAAGCTTGTGAGGCAATATCAAAACGGAAGGTTTCAAATGCTTCGTGTACAGTTTTTACGGTTTGTTCAAACTGACCTATAATCCAACGATCTGCAAGAGAAAGTTGCATTTCACCAGCAAGGTTATTGTCTACACTTTGGCCGCAATCAAACGTTTCAGTGTTCATCAATACATAACGGCTTGCATTCCATAACTTGTTAGTAAAGTTACGATAACCTTCAAGGCGCTTCATATCCCAGCTAATATCACGACCGGTTGTCGCAACACTGGTTAAAGTGAACCGTAAAGCATCTGTACCATGTGCTTCAATGCCATTTGGAAACTCTTTACGCGTTAATTTTTCTATTTTCTTAGCAAGTTTAGGTTGCATCATGTTGCCGGTACGCTTTTGTAATAAGTCGTCAAGACTAATACCGTCAATCATATCAAGTGGGTCAATGACATTACCTTTTGACTTACTCATTTTATCGCCATTTTCATCACGAATTAAGCCGGTCATATAGATTTTCTTAAACGGGATTTGGGCTTTACCGTTTTCGTCTTTGTTAAAGTGCATGGTCATCATGATCATACGCGCAACCCAGAAAAAAATAATATCAAAACCCGTAACTAACACATCCGTTGGGTGGAAAGTTTTTAAATCATCGGTATCTTTAGGCCAACCTAGTGTTGAGAAAGTCCAAAGCGCCGATGAGAACCATGTATCCAGAACATCTTCATCTTGTGACAGCACGATGTCATCATTGAGCTTATTAACTTTACGTACTTCACTTTCAGTGCGACCAACATAAACTTTACCTGCTTTATCGTACCATGCTGGAATTCTGTGTCCCCACCAAAGCTGGCGTGAAATACACCAATCTTGAATGTCTTTCATCCAAGAAAAGTATAAGTTTTCATATTGTTTTGGCACAAACTCAATTTGCCCGTCTTTTACAGCATCAACAGCAGGACCAGCAAGCTTTTCAACACGTACATACCATTGGTCGGTTAAAAGAGGTTCAATAATAACGCCTGAACGGTCGCCGTAAGGGGCAACTAAATCGTGATCTTTTACTTCAACAAGTAAACCAAGCTCATCAAACTTAGCCACGATAGCTTTACGTGCAACAAAACGGTCTAAACCGGCAAATTCGCTGGGTAACTCTGTGCTATAAGCATTGCAAATTTCACCTTTTGTATCATAAACTTGCGCTTGAGCTAGAATAGCCGCATTTTTATCAAGGATATTTATTTGTGGTAAAGCATGGCGCTTGCCCACTTCATTATCGTTGAAATCGTGTGCAGGGGTAATTTTTACACAACCCGTACCTTTGTCCATATCAGCATGTTCATCGCCCACAATCGGTATTAAACGATTCACTAAAGGGAGTAAAACATGCTGACCAATTAAATCTTTATAACGAGGGTCTTCGGGGTTTACCGCAACACCTGTATCACCTAACATAGTTTCAGGACGTGTGGTAGCTACCACAAGGTAATTATTACCCTCACTTGTTGTTGCACCATTTGCTAAAGGATAACGCAAATGCCACATATGACCTTTCTTATCTTTATTTTCTACTTCTAAATCCGAAATAGCAGTATGAAATTTAGGATCCCAGTTTACTAAGCGTTTGCCACGGTAAATTAAGTCGTCTTCAAATAAACGAACAAAAACCTCCTGAACAGCTTCTGACATGCCGTCGTCCATGGTGAAACGTTCACGACTCCAGTCGATAGAGTTACCTAAGCGGCGCATTTGTTTGCCGATAGTGCCACCAGACTCTTCTTTCCACTCCCAAATTTTATCAATGAAACCTTCGCGACCATAATCGTGACGTGTTTTTTGTTCTTCTGCAGCAATTTTACGTTCTACAACCATTTGTGTCGCGATACCAGCGTGATCGCAACCAGTTTGCCATAAAGTATTTTTACCTTGCATACGTTGATATCTAATTAAAGTATCCATAATGGTCTGCTGAAAAGCGTGCCCCATATGCAAGCTGCCGGTAACATTTGGTGGTGGAATGGCAATACTGTAACTGTCGCCTGTTCCTGTAGGGCTAAAATAGCCTTGTTCTTCCCAGCTGGTGTATAGGGATTGCTCAATGTCAGAAGGGTTGAAAGTTTTTTCCATGATGTTTTCCGGATAGTAAATTAGATTGGTTTCGCTATATGCGCAATATTATACACTAGCTTTGTGTATGCGTTAAACGTTGCAGTCGTTATTTTTTAATTTTAGATTAATTCTATTGAGGTATGCTTGGCAAGTATCATTTTTTAATACCGGTTTCATTAAATATATGATCTACTTTATACATAGAGAAAATGGCAAAATACAAGGCATTTTTTAAGTAACTAGTTGTTCTGGATAATGTGATCAGGAGAATATGCTCGAGCATTATCTAATAAAGTACGGCCTGTACCGTCTGCATTGTCTAAAAAGATGCATTATCCATACCCCGTTAATTATTAAACAACGCAGTAGTTGGTGATTTTAACAAGTAGAAATGATTAGATATTAAATGACATTGGTATGACTAAGGGGTAGGTACTTCTATTTTTTCATTATTTACCAAAAAGCCTTTTTGACGGCAAGCCTTGAATCGCTCTCTTGCTAATTGTTTTAAAGCTTCATCGGTTGGTACAAAATCAACAATATAATTAAATTGATGCGCAAAGTCGGGCATTGTATCAGTTAAATTAATTAATATCGGACGTCTACCTTGAATTGGTTGCCAACTTATTTCAACGGCAGCGCCAGCTTTTGGCCCTTCACCTACTAAGTTATGAGGAATAAAGCTATCGGGTTGAAACGACCAAAGCATTTCATCAATGGCTTCTGCTTGTGCTTGATCCGTCGTGTAGATAAAAACCCGTTGGTTTTGGCTATAAAAATAGCTTGCTTGAAGGCAAGCTTGATAATTAGGGGTATAAAGATTAACAGCGTTATTATTTTTGCTTAAGTCATCGTTAGTCGATGAGCTGTGCTTAGGAAGCACATAAAACATCACCTGAGTTTGCATAACAATTAATCCGTAAAAGAAGGGAGCTATTGAGCTTACTAGAGCACAACAATATTATTTTTAACTAGAAAATAGTTAATAATAGCTAAAACAGCATAAGAGAAACAAAATAAGGTCAACCAATTGATAAGGCTTGATTGACCTTTATTTATTATTCGCTTTGTTCTTGGCCGGAACGATTCAACATAAATTGCGTTAAAATGCTTACAGGACGGCCCGTAGAACCTTTGTTTTTCCCACCGCTTATCCAAGCTGTACCGGCAACATCTAAATGCGCCCAGTTATACTTTTTCGTAAAGCGAGAAAGGAAACAAGCTGCCGTTATAGTACCGGCGCCTTTGCCCCCTAAATTAGTCATATCAGCAAATGGGCTTTCTAGTTGTTCTTGATAGTCATCCCATAAAGGTAATCGCCATGCTCTGTCACCACTTTGCTCACCAGCATTAAGAATTTCATGAGCAAGTGGGTTATGTGTGCTCATTAACCCTGTTGCATGCATGCCCAATGCGACAACACAAGCGCCTGTTAATGTGGCAACATCTATAACTAATTCAGGATCAAAGCGTTCAACATAAGTTAATGCGTCACAAAGTACTAGGCGTCCTTCAGCATCCGTATTAAGCACTTCAACGGTCTGTCCTGACATGGTGGTTAAAACATCTCCGGGACGATAAGCATTGCTACTTGGCATGTTTTCACAGCCGGCTAAAATACCTATAACATTAAGGGGTAAATTTAATTCAGCAAGCGCATGCATAGCACCTAAAACACCTGCGGCACCACCCATGTCATATTTCATCTCGTCCATGCCAGCACCCGGCTTTAAGGAGATACCGCCACTGTCAAATGTTAAACCTTTACCTACTAAAACAATCGGCTTACTATCATCACCGGCACCCTTGTAGTTCATGATGCTCATGAGAGATTCGTTTTTAGAGCCTCGCCCTACAGCAAGGTATGATCCCATACCAAGTGCTTCCATTTCTTTTTCGTCTACGACCGATGTTGAGATATTTTCATATTCTTCATCAAGTATTCTAGCTTGTTCAGCTAAATAGGCGGGATTACAAATATTTGGTGGCATATTGGCAACATTCTTACAGGTGTTTACACCTTCTGAAACAGCTAATGCATGTGTAATAGCGCGTTCACCGGTAGGCAATTCACGTCGAGTTGGTACATTAAATACTATTTTACGTAATGGTCTGCGAGGTTCTGCGATGCGTGTTTTGAAACTGTTAAAGCTATAAATACTATTTTGCGCGGCTTCAACAGCTTGGCGAACTTTCCAGTAGGTATCACGTCCTTTAACATGTAATTCTGATAAAAAGCAGACAGCTTCCATGGAACCTGTTTCATTTAAGGTATTAATCGTTTTTGTGATAATTTGACGGTACTGACGTTCATCTAGTTCTCTCTCTTTACCGCAACCAACTAATAAAACACGTTCACTTAAAATGTTTGGAACATGGTGCAACAACAACATTTGACCAGACTTACCTTCTAAGTCACCTTTTCTAAGCAAATTGCTAATATAACCTTCGCTTATTTCATCTAGTTGCTCGGCCGTTGCGCTAAGACGTCTAGGTTCAAAAACACCTACAACAATACATGCACTGCGTTGTTTTTCTGGACTACCGCTCTTTACATTAAACTCCATGGGTTTTCCTTTTGTAATTTAGGTTGGTATTTTGCGTTAACTTGCTAGAATATAGAAAAATGCCATGTTTTTCTATTAAACTAGGTTTGCTAAAGGCTATAATTATAGCTCGACTATATAGTTTACATAGTAAAACGGCAAGTTTAATTAAATTTAGGCCAAAAGTCATAAAAAACTAAGTTTAACAGGATATTTCCTTGATTATTTTTCAATATTTATTAAAAGAAGTTGCTAAAACACAATTTGCTGTATTCTTTGTGTTAATGACTATATTTATCAGTCAAAAATTTGTTCGTATTCTAAGTAGCGCCTCTGAAGGGAACATTCCAGGGCAACTTGTGATGACTTTTATAGCACTTAAAATCCCCGACCTCGCAGGAATGATGCTACCTTTAAGTTTCTTTTTAGGTGTTCTGTTGGCGTATGGAAGAATTTATGCCGACAGTGAAATGACGGTGTTACATGCCTGTGGTGTTAGTGAGTGGTATATAGTACGCGTCACCTTAGTGCTTGCTTTTATAACAGCTCTTTTAACAGGGCTTTTCACTTTGTTATTAGCCCCTATGGCAGCAGAGCATGAGTATCAGGTAAAACAAAAGCTTGCGGCAGACTCCGGTTTGTCTAGCCTTGTTGCGGGAAGGTTTCAAAAAACAAGTAACAATGATGCGGTTATTTTTATTCACGATAAAAATAAACGTGATAACAGCTTCAATAAGGTTTTCCTGGCACAATTGCCGGATGAAACAATGGGCGATGCAAGTGTTATAAACTCAAGTTTAGTTTATGCACAAAAAGGGCAGATTATTGAAGAAGAGCTCGGTTTAAAAAGTTTATTACTTACTGATGGTGTTCGTTATCAGAGTGACGTACGAAGCAATGAGTTTCAATCCGTTGCTTTTAAAGAATATTACATTCAGATTGAAGATCAAAAAACCGAGCAAAAACACAGGAAATTAAGTGCAATAAGTAGTGCGACGCTATTCTCTCCCCCCACTCTAGAACTTATTGCTGAATATAGTGCAACCATTCAATGGCGTATCGCTTTTCCTATTGCCTGTATCATTCTTACATTTATTGCTGTGCCACTAAGTAGTGTTAATCCAAGACAAGGTAAGTTTGCTAAAATGTTACCTGCATTAATGCTTTTCTTGGCGTATTTTTTACTTTTAACCTCTATGCGTTCAGGGGTTGAGAAGCAATCCATTCCAATTATGTTAGGTTTGTGGCCTATCCATATACTTGCCTTTTTATTAGGTGCTTCTTTATTGATGCAAGAGCGAAGTAGTGGCCGTAAAATAAAAGCTAGGTTACCTCAATTCAAAAAGCGATCCAAAGCCAATGTTGCTATAGAAGAGAAAGAGCATAGTAATAAGCAAGTTGATAACACTCAGCCGAAAGGGCAAGATTAATGCGGATTTTAGATTTCTATATAGGTCGTATCATCACTTCGACAACCTTTCTAACGCTTGCAGTATTTGTTAGCTTAAGTGGTATTATTAAATTTGTTGAACAAATGCGCTCAATCGGCCGAGGTGATTATGATTTAGCTCATGCCGCTTTATATGTCTTTTATGCTATTCCCAGAGATGTTGAGCTCTTCTTCCCTATGTCGGCATTAATCGGCGGCCTAATTGGTATTGGTATGCTGGCCAGTAATAGTGAATTGATTGTGATGCAGGCTGCTGGTTTATCACGCTTAGATATCATTAAATCTGTCATGAAAACAGCCGTTATTTTAATCTTAATCAGTATGTCAATTGGTGAGTGGTTAGCTCCAAAAGGAGAGGCTATTGCAAGAGAAATTAAGGCGCAAGCTATCTCTGGAGGTAGCCTCATTTCATCTAATAGTGGGGTTTGGGCTAAAGATGGTGATTACTTTATTAACATTGGCGAAGCGCTCGATCGAGGAGAGTTGAGAAATATTCAGATTTACCGTTTCAATGATTCTTTAAAGCTTGATAGCTGGTTGCGCGCTAAAAGTGCTTTTTTTGAAGTAAAAGAAAACGAGTGGGTCTTAAAAGACGTAGTGGAGACACAAGTAAAACAATCCGAGGTAATCACTAATACATATCCAGAGCAACGTTTTAAGTCTACATTAACACCAGAAAAGTTAGGTGTAGTAACCGTTAAGCCAGAATCTTTATCTATCAGAGGCTTAATTGACTATTTAGATTACCTTAAATTAAATGAACAAGATCCCAGTCGCTACGAATTAGCATTTTGGCGCAAATTAATGCAGCCAGTCACTGTGGCAGTGATGCTTTTGGTTGCTCTGTCATTTATTTTCGGTCCTTTAAGGTCTGTATCGATGGGGGCTAGAATTATGATGGGCGTCGTTACCGGTATCCTCTTTTTCATTTTTGCTGAAGTGCTAGGATCGCTAAGTTTAGTCTATCAGTTCGCACCTATATTAGGGGCTACTATCCCTAGTGCTTTATTTGTTTTTGTTTCGATTTACTTAATGAATAAAAAGCCGAGTTAAGCGGGATGTAATTTAAGTTAAATTGCTAATACCAGTTTCACTCCCATTGTAAAAATTGCACTTAAACTTAAAAATAAAGGAAGACTTATAATCTTCCTTTATTTTCTTCTAAAGATAAAAGCACTACTTCTGTTTTTGTTAACCTGTCCTGTAAGCTCAATTTATTTTTGCGATCAAATAATACTGTTATATTACCTAAGCCAAAAAGTGTAGGCAGTAGGCGTTTTAATCCCATAACTTTACTAATGCGGGTTCCATCTTGGTTTTGCACTCGTAAACGCCATGCTCGCATGCCTAGTGTTTGCCCGCTTTTAGACCAGAAATAAATAAAGAAAAAACCTACCCAACCCATCTTCCAGAGCTCGTTTGGCCACTTAAGCCAAGGCGTGTTAGATATCGTGTCAACAAAGTGCTTTTGTCCTTGCATATCATAAAGACCAAAATAATAACCTGCATACATAATTAAGAAAGAACTCGCACCTGCAATCATGTAGACTGCAAAGGCAAGTAAGAAGTCATATATCCATGAAGCCATGCGGCGGCGAAATCCGGCACGAGGATAAAAATCGTCTTCAATAGAAGTTTGTTTAGTATTATTAGCAGATTTTTTCATAAGTATTTCTGTGTTGTTGGCGTATTGAATTGGCTTCATATTTAGTCGTCGAATAATAACGAATATTCACCTAAAATGGTATGTCAATCGATTATACTGCATGAAAAATGTGCTCTTAACAGTATAAGCACAAAAAAACACAACAATGTCTTGCAACCTCCCCACTGATTAGGGATAATTCGCGTCACTTAATAATATTTAATATTATTAAGTCTCTATGGTGACCTTTTCGGTCCCCTCGCAATGATACTCTGTGAACTCGGCCAGGTCCGGAAGGAAGCAACCGCAGCAGACGACTCATGTGCCGAGGTGTGGCTGATTGGGTTGCCACCCAATTACTTCTTTCGATCTACATTCATTCTTATTAATCGTTCATTTCGAATCGATAAACCGGATTTCTTGTACTTATCAGGTTTCTCTACAAAAAATAATTTAATTAACTCACATTGGTATGAGTTGTTTATTACAATAAACTTAAGCAAAATCTTTTTGTTACTCTTACTCTTACTCTTACTCTTACTAGCTAACTACTTCTCTATCGATCGCTTTGTCCTGACTCATTCCTCCTTCTCCCCCTCAAGATCAGACACTTAATGGGTTTGTGATAAATGTTGATATAACTTCACTTCAAAATAATATAAAAGATTAAATTTATTAGAGAACTTCTTCCTTCTTTACGAATGTTTGATGTTATAGGGTATATCCATCTGTTTACACCCAGTGATAATAAAGATATGATTTATATATATAATACTATTAAGCTTAAATTTGTTATTTTAAAACAGCTTGGGATTGTTATGCATTTCACGCCCAATAAGCCGTTCTATTTCAATGAAAGGAATCGACTATGAAGCTGTATGATAATTTATCAACACCAAACCTACCTTTGTTATTGCTTATCACAAGGGTTACAACTATTTTAGGGCTAATTGCTATTGTCGTATCAATTATTGCTTTTATTAGTTCTTTCTTCATGAAAACGGGATTTGGTATTAATCAATTGTTTGTTTTATAACCGCAACATTCCCATCAGCCATGTTTGTGTTATTGGGATCTGATCTGGTTGCTGCAATTATCGCTTTTGAAGATAGTTATCGTAAAAAATCTGAGGCGTATATTGCATCACTTGAAATATAAGCTGCTTAATCAGAACAAAAGTTGGCTTGTTGCTCTTTCCTCGCAATTTAAACCAACATTTCGTGCCGCTTCGTAAGGCACTATAACCATTAGGAGAGTACAAATGAAAAGATTTCTAATTTTACCGTTAATATTTCTATCTTTCGGAAATAACTGTTATGCAGATAACACCCCCGTAGAAAAAATGTTTAAAGTGATGAAAATAGATGAGCAGCTAAATGGCGGCTTTGAAGCTATGCTTCCTGTAATCGATCAGATGGCTGCTAAATTTAAGCTAGACTCAACGGGAAAAGAAGAATTGCTAAATATATATAGGGTATGGTTTAACGAAGATATTGATCGCACTAACATAGTAAACCAAATGAAAGAGTTATACACAGATTCTTTTACTAAGGAGGAGATTATTGAGGTTACAAAATTTTATCAAACAGAAATCGGACAAAAATTTCTTAATAAATCCCCAGAATTAATGAAGTTAGGTGCTCAAATTGGCATGACTGAAGCTCAATCAAAACAAGCGCAACTATTAAGCCGATTGAAGCCTTTTTTTGAAAAGCATAACATTAAGTAAATTACTGCGCAGGGCAGTATCAACAGCCCAAAAAAATCTATTATTGCAGCCTTACTTCATGGAGTAGGGCAGAGTCAATAATTTGGTAGGGGTATAAATCAATTACTATATTTATTAGCGTCTATTGAGCCCGTAAACAAGGCGTTACAATAAGATTAAGACTAAAATCAGTTGGATGTTTTATAGTACCTCGCTGATTTTAAAAAACTTATTGTGAACCTTAAGAGCTCGTTAAGCAGGTATCTTAGATTTAAGCTATAATTAATATTTTTATAAAAAGCAAAAACTATATTAATAGCTTGATTGCTTTACTTTCTGCTTGCAGCTCTACTGACTCAAATTAAAATAATTATACTACTGTATTAAAACAATCAAATGATATGCCTATTAGTGCTCAAAAAAGTCATAACGACTATTTAGCTGTGTCATTTATAACTAATGTAAGAGCATATAATAACTCGAATTCAACTCGTAAACTTAGTGAACGTATTTTTTCTAACAAGTAACAAAAAACAGCATTGCGACATATATAAACATAACGAGCAAATAAATCAGGCAAAATAACAGTGTTTTTGCTCCAGCCTCTCGCTTGGTTTAGCCAATTATTTTAGACTATTAATGAGTCGCTATACGAACAAAGGTTAAGCCATGAAAAATATAATATTATCATTAATGATTTTATTTATGGTTGGGTTGTAGTTCATTTGAAAAAAACATAGAAAGTACAATTAGTATAAAAAAACAAATTATAAATATGTTGATAAGCTAAATGATAAAACTATATTTCATGTTCACAATAAAGATGGTGAGCAACAGTAGCTGGAAATGTTGCTTTGGCAATTAGCGTTGGTGTAATAACTAAAAATAATTTCAAGTGCTCTAAAGAATTTGTTTTGCAGTTAAAAAATCTATATCAAACAGAACCAATAAATAGATAATCGTCGATTGTTAATATAGTAAGCTGTTCGAACGGGACAATAATCACCTTTTACCCATTCCTCGCTTAATAAGAGGTAATGATTAAACGCTTAACGCGATCTAAGTGTATTCCTGTATAGATTATTAATAGAGAAAATGTATGAGCTCTCTCAACGTTGTAAAGTGGAAAAATAATTGGGACTACCGAGCTAATATGGAGTCTTTTGGAGCATTATTTCTAATTGAACTTACTGTACAATGTCGGTATTCTACACTTTAACTTACTAAGCCATTAATGTTTGGTTAATTTTAATTACTGATGACATACTAATTGCTACTAAGGACTTATAGAGATTTAATGTTTTTTAACTTCCCTAAAACCGTTATAGTGCTATTTGTTTGCTTATCCTTTGTTGGTCAGGCAACGGCGTCTGCTGTACTGTCTTATCAGATGGTGCACATGTCAGGGAATCATACACAAAAACAAGTTCAAAATATGGCTGGTACAAGTCATTTAGAACACGCTAGTCATGATG